>NZ_JBQEDL010000017.1:0-6233 GCF_052106715.1 Gordonia sp. (in: high G+C Gram-positive bacteria) | reverse complement strand
CCAGCGCGCCCCCCGCCCGCGCCGCCCCCGCGGCCCACCCGCCCCCGCGGCCACACCACCCCCCCCGCCGCCCCCGGGCCGGGCGGGGGCCCCCCCCCCCCCCCCGCGCGCCCCGGGGGGGGGGGGGGGGGGGCCCCCCCCCCCCCCCCCCCCACGACTGTCAGCGGGAGCCGTACACCTTGACCGGATCCGGTGATTGCGCGACGAGCCGAGGCACCACGCCGGAGAGCTCACCCTGCTCCCACCGTGCGCCGTTGTCTGCGGTCGCAGCGCGCTGCCATCCATCGAGCACGGTCACGACACCGCCTTCCACCTCGAACAGACGGCCACTGATCTCACCGGCGTCCGCCGAGGCCAGCCACACGACGAGAGGCGAGATGTTGGCCGGGTCCATCGCGTCGAACGAGCCGTCCGCAGGCGCAGCCATTTGTTCGGCCATCTCGCCGCCTGCGCCGAGTGTCATCTGGGTTCGAGCGGACGGAGCGATGGCGTTCACGGTGATCCCGTAACCGCCGAGTTCGGCGGCCGCCTGGATCGTCAGTTCGGCGATGCCCGCTTTCGCTGCCGCATAATTGCCTTGGCCGACCGAGCCGAAGATCCCTGCGCCCGACGACGTATTGACGATGCGCGCCCGCGGCGTGCGGCCGGCCTTCGCCTCGCCACGCCAGTACGCGGCCGCGTGCCGGAGCATCACGAAGTGCCCCTTGAGGTGCACGCGCACCACCGAGTCCCATTCCTCTTCGCTCAGCGACACCAGCATGCGGTCGCGGAGGAACCCTGCGTTGTTCACTAGCGCGTCGAGACGCCCGAACGAGTCGATCGCGGTCTGCACGATGGCGGCGCCGGTGTCCCAGTCGGCGACGTCGCCGGCCGCAACGGCGGCCTCGCCGCCCGCCTCGGCGATCTCCGCGGCCACCGATTCGGCAGATTCGGCCGCGTAATCGTTGACGACCACCTTGACACCCTGGGCGGCGAACGCGAGTGCGTGTGCGCGACCGATCCCCTGCCCTGCACCCGTGACGATGACGACGCGCGCATCACCGAGGCCAACTTCTTCGTTCACTGTTCAATCACTTCCTGTTCTGGCACTTACAGTTTCGACAGACGTGGCGTGCGAACGGACACCCGGTTCACACCGCGTTGTCAGCATTCGACGCCGAGAGGAACGCCGGCTTCTCGCCGCCTCCGTGGACGGTGAGGGTGGAGCCCGTGATGTACGACGCCAGGGGCGACAGAAGAAACGCCACGGCGCGCCCCACATCGACCGAGGACGCCAATCTCCCCATGGGAATCGTCGCTCCGACGGCGGCTATCCCGGCGTCGTCGCCGTAATGCAGATGCGACAGCTCCGTCTGGACCGGACCGCAGACGACTGAGTTCAGCCGAACGGCCGGAGCCCATTCGACGGCGAGCGACTGCGTCAGGTTGTCCAGCCCGGCCTTCGCAGCACCGTATGCGGATGTCCCGGGCGATGGCCGGTGTCCGCTCACGCTCGATACGTTGACGACCGCACCTCCGTGTTCCTGCTTCGACATCACCGCCCGCACGGCACGCGAGACGATCATCGGCGCGAGCAGGTTCAGTTCGAGAATCTTCTGGGTGAACCGGTCCGACGCATCGGCAGCCAACGCGAACGGTGATCCGCCCGCATTGTTCACCAGGCCGTCGATCCGCTCGTGCCGCGAGAGGATGGCGTCGATCATCGCGGCGACCGCGTCCGGGTCACGGACATCGCACGAATGGAAGTCGCGGCCTTCGATGGATTCTGCGGGTGGGCGTCGGGCGCAGACGACGACGGTCGCGCCCAGCCCTTCTAGAACGTCCGCGATTCCCGCTCCGACTCCGCGAACGCCCCCGGTCACCAGGATCGTCGAACCTGCGATACCGAGATCGGCAGGCGTATGCGCTGTTTCACTCATGGGTGCTACCCTACCGGACAAGCAAGCATTTGCTTGGGTACTGCGGAATGTAAGGAGCAGGTGTGCCGATCACCACCGACCGCATCGAATCAGGCATCGTCACCGTGACTGTGGACTTTCCCCCGGTCAACGCGCTGCCGAGCACGGCATGGTTCCAGCTGGCCGACGACATTCGCGCCGCGGGAGACGATCCGCAGACGAGCGTCGTCATCTTGCGCGCAGAGGGTCGCGGCTTCAATGCGGGTGTCGACATCAAGGAGATGCAGGAGACGAGCGGCTTCGATGCACTCGTCTCGGCTAACAAGGGTTGCGCCGCCGCGTTCTCCGCCGTCTACGACTGCGCGGTCCCGGTCATCGTCGCCGTCAACGGCTTCTGCGTCGGTGGCGGCATCGGACTCGTGGGCAACGCCGACGTGATCGTCGCATCCGACGACGCCGTCTTCGGACTGCCCGAAGTGGACCGGGGAGCGCTCGGAGCGGCGACTCACCTCGCGCGACTGGTCCCTCAGCACATGATGCGGACGCTGTACTACACCGCTCAGAACGCGACTGCCGAGCAACTCGTCCACTTCGGTTCGGTCTATCGGGCCGTTCCACGCGAGGAGTTGCTCGACGCCGCACTTGAGGTCGCTCGCATGATCGACGCCAAGGACACACGGGTGATCCGCGCTGCGAAGGCGGCGATCAACGGAATCGATCCGGTCGACGTCAAGACCAGCTACCTGCTTGAACAGCGGTACACCTACGAATTGAATCTGGCCGGAGTGTCCGACGAGCACCGTGATGCGTTCGTCGAGACCGGCAAGCCGAAAGGGAACTGAAGGAATGGGTTTTCGAGACAAGACGAGCTCGCTCGACGAGGTAGTCGCCGAGCTTGACGACGGCATGACCATCGGGATCGGCGGGTGGGGGTCTCGACGTAAGCCGATGGCACTCGTCCGCGCGATCGCTCGCAGCGAGGTGAAGGATCTGACGGTCGTCACCTATGGCGGGCCCGACCTCGGCTTGTTGTGTGCCGCAGGTAAAGTGCGCCGCGTCTACTACGGGTTCGTCTCGCTGGACTCGGCGCCGTTCTACGATCCGTGGTTCGCGAAGGCTCGGACTTCCGGCACCATCGAGTCCCGTGAGATGGACGAAGGCATGGTCAAATGCGGTCTGCAAGCGGCAGCAGCACGGCTGCCGTTCATGCCGATTCGCGCCGGCCTCGGGTCGGCGGCCTTCGACTTCTGGGAAGGCGAGTTGAAGACTGTTCGGTCGCCGTACCCGGATGCGGACGGCCGCACCCAGACACTGGTCGCGATGCCTGCGCTCACGCTCGACGCAGCGTTCGTCCACCTCGACGTGGCTGACGCTCACGGGAATGCCGCCTACACCGGCGTGGACCCGTACTTCGACGATCTGTACATGGCGGCGGCGCAGCGCCGCTTTCTAGAGGTCGACCGCATCGTGTCCACCGAGGAGTTGATGAGCGAGGCGCCCAACGAGCGACTCGTCCTCAACCGGATGGACGTCGACCGGGTCGTGAACGCGCCGAACGGAGCGCACTTCACGTTCGCGGGCGACTACGGCCGCGACGAGTCATTCCAACGTTTCTACGCCGACGCCGCAGGGGACGAGCAGGCGTGGGCCGCGTTCCGCACGCGCTTTCTCGACGTCGACGAGGCCACGTACCAGGAGGAAGTCATCCGCTGGCACGCGGAGCAGGAGGAGAACAAGTGAGCACCACCGACATCACCCGCGCCGAGTACTGCGTCACTGCCTGCGCAGACATCTTCACCGGCTCCGGCGAGATCATGGCGTCGCCGATGGCGCCGACCCCGTTGATCGGTGCCCGTCTGGCGCGTTTGACCACCGAACCCGATCTCCTCATCACCGACGGAGAGGCTCTGATCCTGGCCGACACGCCCGCCGTCGGGCAGTCCGGGGCCCACGAGGGCTGGATGCCGTTCCGCAAGGTGTTCGACGTCATCGGAGGCGGGCGACGTCATGTCGTCATGGGCGCCAACCAAATCGACCGATTCGGCAATCAGAACCTCTCGGCATTCGGACCGCTTCAGAAGCCGACCCGTCAGATGTTCGGGTTGCGCGGTGCACCGGGCAATACGCTGGGACATCCGACGAGCTACTGGGTGGCCCGCCACTCCACGCGAGTATTCGTCGAAGCCGTCGACATCGTATGCGGCGTCGGCTTCGACAAGGTCGACGGTGCTAACCCTGCGTTCGACTCGCTGAACATTCACCGTGTCGTCACCAACCTCGGCGTCTTCGACTTCGACGGTCCAGGCCACACTATGCGGGCCCGATCACTTCACCCCGGTGTCACGGCCGACGAGGTCGCCGAGAACACCGGCTTCCCGATCGCCGGCCTCGAGTCAGCTCCGGTCAGCGAGACTCCGACCGACGAGCAGTTGGCGATCATTCGTGACGTGATCGACCCCAAGGCGACGCGTAACCGCGAGGTCAAGTCGTGACCGCAGCCGCCATGCGTACTCGGCTCACCGAACTCGTCGGAGTCAAGTACCCCATCGTGCAGACCGGCATGGGCTGGGTCTCTGGGCCGTCGCTCACTGCAGCGACCGCGAATGCCGGCGGCCTCGGAATTCTCGCGTCGGCGACTATGACATACGACGAGCTCGAGTTCGCGATCAAGAAGACGAAGTCGTTGACCGAGGAGCCTTTCGGCGTCAACCTCCGCGCCGACGCTACCGACGCGGCTGAACGCGTCGATCTGTTGATCCGCGAAGGCGTCAAAGTCGCGTCGTTCGCCCTCGCGCCGAAAGCGGATCTGATCGCGAAGCTCAAGGATCACGGTCTGGCGGTCGTTCCGTCCATCGGCGCTGCCAAACATGCGGTCAAAGTCGCCTCGTGGGGCGCGGACGCCGTGATCGTGCAGGGCGGCGAAGGCGGCGGACACACCGGGCCGGTCACAACCACTCTTCTTCTACCATCCGTCGTCGACGCTCTGGGCGGGCCAGGGAACACCTCGATTCCGGTAGTCGCTGCCGGCGGCTTCTTCGACGGCCGAGGGCTCGTCGCCGCGCTCGGTTACGGGGCAGACGGGGTCGCGATGGGAACCCGATTCCTGCTGACTTCCGATTCGGCAGTCCCGGACAGCGTCAAACAGGAGTATCTGGACCGGACGTTGAACGACACCGTCGTCTCCACAAAGGTCGACGGCATGCCGCATCGCGTCCTCCGCACCAGTCTGGTCGATGCTCTCGAAAGCGGATCCCGCGCAAAGGCATTGATCGCCGCCGCCCGGAACGCCAATGAGTTCAAGCAACTGACCGGCATGCGCTGGACGACGATGCTCCGAGACGGAGCGTCAATGCGGAAGTCCGGCGAGCGGACCTGGCAACAGATCATAATGGCAGGTAATACGCCGATGCTGCTGAAGGCCGGCCTCGTCGAGGGGAACACCGATGCGGGCGTCCTCGCATCCGGTCAGGTCGTCGGAATGATTGACGACCTCCCGTCCTGTGACGAACTGATCCAGTCGATCATGACGGGGGCGCACGGACGCTTGAACGCGCTATCTAATCTCGTCTGACGCGATAGATACGTAAGCCCGGTTGCGGCAGTGGTCAAGGAGTTGGCCGAAAAGATCGACCTGCTCACCGGAGGCGCTCATAGCCCTCCGGCCTCAATTGCCGCTCGCATGTCCGGATAGTTGGTGATCTCCCAACCGCCGTCGACGACGAGACTGGTGCCGTTGATGTAAGAAGCCTCGTCCGAAGCCAAGTAGAGGCAGGGGCCCGCAAGCTCTTCCGGCTCGGCGGGGCGGTCGGCCAGTATCCGAGCACGGAAATCGGACTCGACCGTCCCGCCGTCGAAATAGCTGGCCGTGAGCGGAGTGCGGACGAGACCTGGCAGCACGCTGTTGACCCGGATGCCCTTCTCCGCGAGTTCCAAAGCCGCGTTCTTAGCGAACATGTCGACGCCCGCCTTGGCTGCGGCGTACGAGCTGGCTCCGTATAGCGGGACGCGCGAGTTCAACGAGGACACATGCACGATCGCGCCGCCGCGTGCACCACAACGTCCAGGCGGAGTCGAGATCTGTCGTCCGCACGTAAGTGAGCTACAGCGCGAACCCGCCAACCACGTCGATCGAGCGGAGTCGAGATCCGCTGGACGCCAGGGAGTCTCGACTTCGCTCGACCAGCAGGATGGGGCGCGTGCCGCGGTGAGGCCATACGCGAGCGGGCCACCTCGGTTGATCGAGCGGAGTCGAGATCCGCTGGACGCCGCTGTGAGGCTAGAGCGCGAACCCGCCGGCCACGTTGATCGAGCGGAGTCGAGATCCGTCGTACGCCA
>NZ_JBQEDL010000016.1:0-84636 GCF_052106715.1 Gordonia sp. (in: high G+C Gram-positive bacteria) | reverse complement strand
ATCGGGCGTCTGCTGGTCTTGGTGGCGGGGGTGGTCGGGATCATCGCTGTTCTCGTCCTCATCGTCACCACCGCTGCCTGACGCCAGAGACGGGGACCGACGACAGACGCCGTCCGACGCGAGTGCGTCGAACGGCGTCTGACCGGGTCACGGTCCGAGAGCCCTACCGAGTCGCGTACTTCTCGATGACGCCGCCGACCGGAGGCAGAGCGTCGATGACGTAGCCCTTGGCCTTGCCGCGCAGGCTCTTGTACGCCTTTGCCAGGCTCGAGGGGGCCGACGCGGCCCGGCCGTCGGTGACCGCGAGCAGGGCCTCCGCGGCAGCGTCGCCGTTGCTCGCCAGGTGCTCGCCGAAGGGCGTGCCCGCGGGCTTCGAGTCCCAGAACGGCGACAACGCGGTCAAGAAGTCCGGCAACATCTTGTTGGTCGCGCTCGCGACCACGCCGGGCTTCACCTTCTGTGCGGTCGAGTACGCAGCCTTGACCGCAGTGCCCGACAGGCCGGACTGCTTTTTCACCTCCGCGTCGATGACGTCGGCGAAATCAGACGTCATCGCCTCTCGGTTGTCGTCGAGAACGGGCAGCAGAGACGTGGACATGCAGGTCCTTTCGGCTAGGAAGTGCGGAATACGACGTTACTCAGGGCTGCGGCGCCGTCTCGTTCGACGACGCTCACCGCCGCGAGTAGTCGCCCGTCATCTTCCCAGGCGTCGATCTGCAAGGTCTCGCCGGGGAACACGATTCCGGCGAAACTCACCGAGAAGTCGGCCACGGCAGCCACGTCACCGCCGTAGATCTCATCGACGACGGCCCGGCAGACCGACCCGTACGTGCACAGTCCGTGCAGGATCGGTCGATCGAACCCGGCTCGCTGCGCGAACTCGGGATCACTGTGGAGCGGATTGCGGTCGCCGCAGAGGCGGTACAGCAGCGCCTGCTGCCCGAGCGTCGGCACGGTGATGCGGTGGTCGGCGCTGCGATCGGGCAACTCGATCCGAGTCGATGCCCCGCGCTCCCCGCCGAAACCGCCCTCGCCCTTGGCGAAGATCGACGATCGGGCGGTCCACAGTGCGGCGCCGGTCTCGTCGACGGTCTCGGACTCCTGGATGATGACGGCCGCGGAGCCCTTGTCCTGGACCTCGGCGATCCGGGTGCGCATGGTCGCGGTTCCGGACGCAGGCAACGGCCGGTGCACGCGGACCTGTTGGCTGCCGTGCACGACTTTGGCGAGATCGATGTCGACGCCGGGAAACTCGACTTTGGGAGCCTGGGTCGCCAGGAAGTTCGCGGCGACGGTCGCGAACGACGGCAGGACCTTCGGCGCGGCGTCGTCGACGTAGTGCAGACCGACGGTGTCCATCGGGTCGGACGCGCCGCCGACCGCGAGGTTGTAAAGCGCTACTTCGCGCGGTGTCCAGGAGAAGGTCTGCTCGCCGAGGTCGGCGCCGACGGCCACTGCGGGTTCGATCGGCATGCGCTCAGGCCTCCGCGTGCGTCGTGGTGCGAGTCTGCGACTCCGCGGCCGCGTCGAGGGCGGCGAGGTAGCCGAACACCATCGCCGGGCCGATCGTCGCTCCGGGGCCCGCGTAGGTGTGTCCCATGACGGGGGCACTCGTGTTTCCTGACGCGTACAGGCCCTCGATCACCGAGCCGTCCTCGCGCAGAACACGGCCCGCGACGTCGGTGGTGACGCCGCCCTTGGTGCCGAGGTCGCCCGGAACCATCGTGGCTGCGTAGAACGGGCCCTTGTCCACGGTGCCGAGGCTCGGGTTCGGCTTGTTGGTGATGTCGCCGTAGTAATGGTCGTACGCGCTGTCGCCGCGGTGGAAGTCGTCGTCCTTTCCTGCGCGGGCGAAGCCGTTGAAACGCGAGGTGGTCTCGGCGAGCGCATCGGCAGGCAGTCCGGTCTTCTCGGCCAGCTCCGCGATGCTCGCAGCCTTCACGACCACACCCGACTTGAGCCAACTCTTGGGTAGCGGCTGACGTGCGGTGACGCCTGCGAACATGTAGCGGTTGCGGCACCGCTGGTCGAAGATCAGCCAGGACGGGACGTTCTCGCCGGGGCCCTCGCCTTGACCGAATTCGCCGCCGTACATCTGGTGCACGGCTTCGACGTAGGGGAGCGATTCGTTCATGAACCGCTGACCGCGCTCGTTCACGATGAAGCTGCCGGGCACTGAACGCTCCGAGAGTGCGAACCAGGGACCCTTCGGCAGCGGGATCGTGGGTCCCCACCATGCGTCGTCCATGATCGCTACGCCCGCACCGGTCTTCATGGCGGCTTTGATGCCGTCGCCGGTGTTCGACGGCGCGCCGGTCGTCCAGTCGGTGCTGATCGGGGCGCGCTGATATTCGGCGCGCATCGTCTCGTTGTTCTCGAACCCACCGGACCCGAGGATCACGCCACGACGGGCGAACAGTCGTGTCGGTACGCCGTCGACCTCGGCGACCACGCCGACGACCTTGCCGTCTTCGACGATGAGGTCGGTGAGCGGCGTGTTCAGACGGATGTCGACTCCCGCCTGCCGGCAGCCGAGAAGGAGTTCGGCCGCCAGCGCCGCGCCCATCGCGATCATCTTCTTGCCGCGTGTGCGCGCGACGAAGAAGCGGAGAGCGACCTTGAGCATTCGCTGGACGCCACGCCAGTGGCGCATACCGATGTTGAGCCACCGGTAGTCGGATTGGAGCACCACCATGTTCAGCGGCGCCTTCGTGTACTGCGGGTGCAGTGTGTCGAGGTCCTCCCCGAGGCGTGAGGCATCGAACGGCTTGGGTTCGACCGAGCGTCCGCCCGACCGGCCGCCGGGGGCTTCGGGGTAGTAGTCGGAGTAGCCCTTGACCCATTCGAGGTCGAGTGGGGCGTGTGCCATCAGATAGTCGAGGGCCTCGGGGCCCCGGTCGATGTAGGCGTCGATTCGTTCGGCGGGGGTGTGTTCGCCGATGATCGAGTGAACGTAACGTCGCGCCTCCTCGACGGTGTCCTCGACGCCGTCGCGGCGCAGCACGCTGTTGTTGGGGATCCACACGCCACCGCCCGACCGCGAGGTGGAACCGCCCCAGTACGGCGACTTCTCGATCAGTACCGTCTGCAGGCCCTTGGTCTTCGCGGTCAGTGCGGCCGACAGTCCGGCTGCGCCTGCCCCGACGACGATGACGTCGAACTCCTCGTTGTCCATCTCATTCCCTTCGCCCTCTAGCGTGGCTGAGCCACAAAACTAGAACAAGTTATAGAACGTGTTACAGGACAGGGTAGACGAGTCGGATCGGCGGGGAAAGAACGCCGTCCGCTCACACCTGGACTTGGCCGAGCACGGGCGTCGTCGGAGCAGGCGAGCCGCCTGCGGGTTCGACTGTGACCGCGAATGCGGTGGTCGAGTCGAGAGCGTCGATCAGGATCGGGGAGCCTGCGGAGTCATTGAGGAGTCCGGCGGAGACGGGGTCCGGACCGCGTCCCATGCTCCACAACTGCAGCGTCCGGTCGGCGCGCACCGGGTTCTCGATGTTGCGAACGGTCGCGACCGCCTGGTTGCGCGACTTCGAACTCACGACGGTGAGGACGCCGCGCGAATCGTTCAGGTCACCGACGGCCAGCGCGGCGTCCGGCGCGCTGAATACAGCGGCCACCGCGTCGGCCTGCTGCGTCGTCGACGGCTCGTCTGGTGTGATGGATCGTCCGACGAGAATCCCGCCGCCGAACAGGATCGCCACGACGGCCGCAGCCGCGCCGACAGCGGCCGCCATCCGGCGGCGCCTGCTCGTGCGCTCGTTGATGGATCGCACTTGGCCGGGCGCTCCCGATCGGTGGCGCACCCCGGCGTCGAAATCGTCGAGGACGCGGGCGCGAAGGGTCGCGGGTGCCTCTCGGGTGTAGCGCTGCGCGTAGTCGTGCATGAGCTCGCGGACGTCGGCGACGCGGTCGTCGTACTCGATCCGAGACTCGGCGTCGAGTTGCTCCAGCAGGGCCTGCACCTCATCGTGCTCGTCGGCGGGGAGGCTGTCTATGGCATACAGCTCGACGTGGTCGTCGAGCCACTCTCGGTCGGTGCTCATTGTTCTCCGGTCTTGACGCAGTTACGCAGGTTGCGCAGTCCGTCGCGAATGCGGGACTTGATGGTTGGCAGCGGTGTGGAGGTATGAGCGGCGACTTCGGGGTAGGTCATCCCGTCGAAGTAGGACAGTTCGATGCCTTCACGTTGCAGATTCGTGAGTCGACCGAGGCAGATGCGCAACGTCATGGTCTCTTCGTGTTGTTCGACGAGCTCGACGACCGGTGTCGGCGGAACGGAGGCGTTCGCGTTCGCATACTCCGAACCGCGCTTGCGATAGAGTTCCTCGGATCGAATCCGATCGACCGATCGGCGGTGGGCGATCGTCAGCATCCAACTGACGACGCTGCCGCGCGCTGCGGAGTACTGGTCGGCCTGCTGCCAATAGCGCAGATACGACTCCTGCACCACCTCCTCGGCGTGGCTGCGGTCCTTGAGTACGCGCAGGGCCAGCCCGTATACGCGTGCGTTGGTGAGATCGTAGAGGCGTGCGAACGAGGCTTGGTCCCCGGCTGCCGACGCGGCGAGCAGCCGCGGCAGGTCGGGTTGTGAACGATCACCGCCGTCGACGGCCTGATTCGGGTGCATGATCACCTCCTCGCCGAGCTTACGTCGGTGGGTCGTTGGCTGTGGAATGCTGTCGCATCGATCCTCATCGACTCGCTGATCGCCGATACAGCCAGAGTGAGAGCGGGATACACACGACGAGGAGGATTCCGCTCCACGCGATCGCGTAAACAAGTGCGTGGTCGGCGGGCCATCCGGACGGGTCGGGGAAGTCCGGGGGCGAGGTGTTCCCGAACAGCTCACGGCACGCGGTGGCCACCGCGGTGACCGGGTTCCATTCGGCGATCGCGCGGAGCGGCCCGGGCAGGCTCGCCGCAGAGATGAACGCACTCGAGAGAAACGTGACCGGGAACATCCACAGGAAACCAACGCTCTGCGCGACCTCGACGTTCCGGGCCGCGAGACCCGTGACGGCTCCGACCCACGCCATGGCGAGGGCGAACAGCATCAGCAGGGCGAACGCGATCACCGCGTCGAGGGCACTGCCTCGAATACGCCACCCGATGGCGAATCCGCACGCGACCATGACCGCCAGACCGATCACGCCGAGAAGCATGTCGGACGTGACGCGTCCGGCTATCACCGCGAGCCGCGACATCGGCAGCGATCGCAGTCGGTCGACGATGCCGTCCGACAGGTCATTCGCCAAGCCCACGGTTGTGAATGCCGAATTGAACAGGACCGTCTGGGCGAAGATGCCCGCCATCAGGAACTCCCGATACTGGTCGCCGCCGAGGGTCGCGCCGAACACGTACGCGAACAGGAAGACGAACATCAGCGGCTGCACCGTGGCGCTCAACAGCAGTGTCGGGATGCGTCGGACGGTGATCAGATTGCGTTCGACCAGTATTGCGGTGTCAGCGAACATCGTCTGCGACTCCTTCGTCCGGGCGGGCGGTGTCCGGTTCGGTCAGGGCTAGGAAGACGTTCTCGAGGGTCGGCGCCCAGATCGACGCGTCGACCACCTCGACTCCGATCGCGTTCAGCGAGGTCACCGCCGATACCGCGCTGCGGGTCCCTGCATCGACTCCGACGCGGAAACGTACGTCGTCGAGTTGCTCCGGTTGCCCGGAGCCGACGTCGGCGAGCGTCGTCATGACGTCCACGGCGTTGCGGAGTGCTCCGGTACGCGCCACTTCGACGGTGAGTGCGGCGTCGCCGAACTCCTGTTTGAGCGAGGACGGCGTTCCGCGGGCGTGGACGGCGCCGCGGTTGACCACGGTCACGTCGTCGGCGAGTTCGTCGGCCTCCTCGAGGTACTGCGTCGTGAGCAGAATGGTGGTTCCGTCGTCGGCCAACTCTTTGACGATGCTCCAGATCTGTCGTCGTCCACGCGGGTCGAGACCCGTCGTCGGCTCGTCGAGGATCACCAGGCGGGGGCGGTTGATGAGTGCGCCGGCGAGGTCGAGTCGGCGTCGCATTCCGCCGGAGTAGGTCCGCATCGGCTGGTCGGCCGCCGCCGCGAGATCGAGCTCGTCGATCATCTCGCGGGACCGTTCGGACGCCGCTCGTCGCGACATCCCGTACAGCTGCGCCACCATGCGCAGGTTCTCGAACCCGGTTAGGTTGCCGTCGACGGCCGCGTACTGGCCGGAGACTCCGACCAGCCCACGCACCCGGGACGGTTCGGTGACAGCGTCGACGCCGTCGATCAGGATCTCTCCCGAATCGGGCGGAAGGAGCGTCGCGATCATCGACACGGTGGTCGTCTTGCCCGCGCCGTTGGGGCCGAGGACCGCATGGATCGATCCGGCCGGCACGGTGAGATCGAGGTGATCCACCGCGACGTGGCTCCGACCGCGCCCGAACAGTCCACTCGTGAACGTCTTCGTCACCCCTCTGAGCACCAGGGCGTCGGTCGAACTCGCGACGGGCGCCAGGGTTGCGGTCGGAGCGTCTTCGGGAGCCGGGAGGACTGCCGGGGAGTCCCGCTCAAGCGTGCTCGCGTTGTGCCGTCCCACGGCCTTCCTCTCTATCTGCGGCTCGTGCCATCGATGCGACGAGGCTCGCCGGACGCATATCGGTCCAGTTCGCTTCCACGTAGTCCAGGCACGCGGCGTGATCAGTGGGACCGAACACGCTCGTCCAGCCGCGTGGCACCGGCGCGAACTCGGGCCACAACGAGTGCTGCTGTTCGTCGTTGACCAGCACCAGGAAGGTGCCGTCGGTGTCGTCGAACGGATTGGGGCTCATCAGATCTCCTTTCGATGGGTGTCGCGGCGGATGCCGCATCCCGGATTCGATGGACTGTTCTCGACGACGTGCGCGTACTGAGCAACGTTGTCGGGCAGCAGCATTCGGGCATGTGTGCAGTCGACGTGCACGTCGGCGAGGGACCCGGTCACGACATCGACCCAATCGGCGCGGGCCTCGACTCCGGTGCCGCCTCGATCGGCCGTGATGAACACGGCGTCGCCGTCGAAGACTCGTGGGAACCACTGGCAGGCGAGCGATGCTGCGGACTCGAACGTCGCACGGACCGCCTGGAGATCGGCGTCGGACAGTTCGGCCAGCGGCCCGCCCGCGGCGCGGACCGCGGATGAGACGGCCGAGCCGTCGGGGTCCTCGACCATGTCCGAGGTGTCGATGCCGAACTCCCCGAGGAGGTCCCGCAGCGATTCGCCGCCGGCCAGGCCGGGGTGATCGGCGAGCACGTACGAGTCCAGAAGCGTCAACTGTTCCACGTGTTCCCCGGCGCGTTGCAACGCGACGCCGACCTCCTGTGCAATCAGTCCGCCGAGTGACCAGCCGAGGAGCCGGTAGGGACCGTGCGGGGCGACTTCGCGGATACGCCGGACGTAGTCGGCGGCGAGTTCGTCGATCGTCTCGGCGGCCGGGGCGCCCGACAGCGTGGGATTCTGCAGTCCGTAAACCGGCCGGTCGTCGTCCACGTGCGGCAACAGAGTCGTGAAGCTCCACGCCAGGCCGATCGCCGGGTGGATCGCGAACAGCGGAGCCCGGCCGGCCTCCGGGTCGCCGCGTCGCAGCGTCAACAGCGGAGCCAGGGCAGGTGAGGACGGACCCTCCGACCCGTCATCGGCCAGGGTCGAGGCGAGTTCGGCGGGCGTCGGCGCGGCGAATACGTCGGGAACCGCGACATCCAGACCCGCCTCCCGGAGACTCGTCACCAGGGTGGTCGCGCGCAGGGAGTCACCGCCGAGGTCGAAGAAGTTGTCCCCACGGCCCACCGCGTCTGCCCCGAGGACCTCCGCGAACGCATCGGCGATCCGCTGTTCGGCCGCACCGACCGGGGCGTCGCCGTCGGCAGTAGTCGACACGGTCGGGTTGGGCAGTTCGCGTCGATCGACCTTGCCGACCGCGGTCAACGGCAGCCGGTCCAAGACGGTGATCGTGCTGGGGACCATGTGCCGTGGCAGTCGGCGGGCGATGCCCCGGCGTACCGCCGCGGGATCGAGCGAGCTGGGATCGATCGATGCTGCGTCGCCGTCGGGTGTCACATAGGCGTGCAGAACCGTCTGGCCCGACGTGGGATCGGCGACGGTGACGGCGGCCCGGACGCCGGGGACCGCAGATAACGCGTCGTCGATCACGCCCAGCTCGACGCGGAAGCCGCGACTCTGCCCCTGATCATCGGTGCGGCCGACGTATCCGCGTCGCCCGTCGGCGGTCCACCGGACCAGATCACCCGTGCGATACATCCGCTGACCGGCGAACTCGGGACCGAGGACCATCGGAGCCGCGGGGTAGCGCGTCGACGTCAGTCCGGGCCGACCGTGATAGCCGCGGGTGATCTGAGGTCCGAGGAGGTAGAGCTCACCGGGGACACCCTCGGGAACCGGGTGT
This sequence comes from Gordonia sp. (in: high G+C Gram-positive bacteria), assembly GCF_052106715.1. Taxonomy (NCBI): domain Bacteria; kingdom Bacillati; phylum Actinomycetota; class Actinomycetes; order Mycobacteriales; family Gordoniaceae; genus Gordonia; species Gordonia sp. (in: high G+C Gram-positive bacteria). The sequence goes on along the minus strand of NZ_JBQEDL010000016.1, from coordinate 76,220 downwards.
AGACGGTCGTCGAGGACCGCGACGGACACCCCGTTGTTCGGTCGCCCGATGGTTACACGGTCGTCCGAGGTCAAGGGGTCGGAGGCGGTGGTGATGATGGTCGTCTCGGTCGGGCCGTACACATTGAGGAGGGTCCGGCCGGGGGCCCACATCCGGACCAGGTCGGTCGAGACGGCTTCACCGCCCACCGCGAGCGAGGTCAGCGACGACGTGTTCTCGGGCGACATGGTGGCGACCGCCGCAGGCGTGATGAAGGCGTGTGTCACCTGCCTGCGCGAGATGAGGCCCTGCAGGTCCGCGCCGCCGTAGACATTCGTCGGTACGACGACCAGGGTCCCCGCCCCCGCCGCCGCCAACAGGAACTCGAGCACTGAGGCGTCGAAGCTCGGGGACGCGAAGTGCAGAACGCGCGAGGTGGTGTCGGGCGACATACGGGAAGCGAGCTCGTCGTGGACCGCAGCCAACCCGCGGTGCGAGACGAGCACCCCCTTGGGTGTCCCGGTGGAGCCCGACGTGTAGATCACGTAGGCCAGCTGATCGAGGTCGATCGGGCGCGGCAGTTCGTCGTCGCTGATCGGTGCGGGCGAGGTCGACGCCAGCTCCCGCCGCACGCCTGGCTCGTCGAGCACGATGGTCGGCGTGCCTCGGGCGGGCAGTGGGCTCGCGTAATCCGAGGTCGTGATGACGAGGTCGGCGCCCGCGTCGTCGAGCATGTGCGCGATCCGGTCAGCCGGGTACATCGGGTCGATGGGGACGTATGCGGCTCCGGTCCGGACGATCGCCCAGATCGCCACGATCGCCTCGAGCGATCGGGGAATCGCCACGGCGACGACCGACTCCTCGTCTCGCGCCACGCCCCGGTTCAACAGGTGTCGGGCGAGACGGTTCGCCCGCTCGTACATGTCGAGGTAGGTGACGTCGATCGTCGTCCTGGCCGGGTCGCCGACGGTGACGGCGACGCCGCCGGGGTTGCGGCGGACCGCGTCGTCGAGTAGCTCCGCGTACGTGCGCGGTCGCGTTGCCGGGGGCCCGGACACCGGGGCGAGCCGTGCCACTTCGAGTGGATCGGTGATGCGGATGTCGCCGATGCAGCGTTGCGGATCGGTGACGAGTGCGCGGGCCACACGCAGCAGACGCACGCCCAGTTGTTCGGCGTCCGCGTGACCGTATCGATTTCGGGCGTACGTCAACGCCAGCCGAGGCTCCCTCGACTGCGAGTCCATGCCGGTGACGGTGAATTGCAGGTCGAACTTCGCGGTGTGCGTGTCGAGTTCGGCGATCTCGCCGACCAGATCCGCAGACACCGGAAGCTGCTCGCCCGCGATCGACCCGGCGAAGTCGTGAACCGACAGCGCTACCTGGAACAGCGGACTGCGACCGGAGACGCGCGCCGGGTTGAGGGCCGAGACCACGTCGTCGAACGGCGCTGTGAGGTGATCCCACGCGTCGAGGTCCTGTGCTCGGACCTCCTCGACGAGAGACTGCGCGCATGCGGTTCGGTCGATTCTGGTGCGCAGCGCGACGGTGTTGACGAACATGCCGACCATCCCGCGCAGCTCCAGACCCGTCCTGGTTCCCGGACTCCATGCGGCGCGAGTGTCGACCGGTGTTCCGATCACCAGGTCGTCACCGGCCCCGAGTCGATTGAGCAGCACTGCCAGTGCCGTGTGAAGCACGGTGAACGCCGAGGTCGAGTTACTGCGCGCGAAGGCGGCGATCTCGTCGCGCAACGCGTCGTCGATCGGCAGTTCGACGGTGGATCCGCCGGTCTGATCGGCCCGCGCTGGGTCGGCGTCCACACTCGTTACCGCGGGAGTGCCGGTCAGAGTCGATGTCCAGTACTCGAGATCATCGGATTCGCGGGCGGCATCGGATGCGTGTGCGTAATCGCGGTAGTCCGGTATCGCGGGCGGCTGCGGCGCGCGGTGCGACGAAGCTCCGGTCCGGTCACGGTAGGCCTCTAGGAGGTCGCCGACGATCGTCGGCATGGACCCGCCGTCGGCGGCGATGTGATGCAGGACCAGCACCAGTGCGTGGCTGTCGCCGTCACCGGTGAGAAGCGCCCGCAGCGGTGCGTCGCGAGTGAGGTCGAACGGCCGCGCGAGGAGCTCGGCGAGCATCGACTCCGGGTCGGTCGCACCGGTGTCGATGCCGCCGGTGTGGATATCACCGACGACCTGCTCGGCATCGTCCGACACGATGCCGACGGGACCGTCGGCGGTGTCGGTGTAGACCGTCCGCAGAACGGCGTGACGGGTCACCACGTCGACGAGGGCGTCGCGCAGGGCCCCGGTGTCGAGGCTGCCGTGCAGCCGCAGCATGAAGGGCATCGCGTAGTCGAGTGCGTTCGGATCGCTGCGGTGCAGGGACCAGATCCGCCGCTGCATGGGTGCCAGCGGAAAGCGCATGGGGCGGACCCCCGAGACGATGGGGGACACGTCACCGTGTGCACCCTCGGGATCGATCCCGAGGGTGAGGTCGGGATCGACGTCGAGCAGCCGTGCGAGCCGAGCGATGACCGGGTCGTCGAAGACCGAGCGGACGCGGATCGGAGCGCCGCGATGAACGGCGTTGATCCGACTGACCAAGGTCGTCGCCGCGAGGGAGGTGCCCCCGAGGGTGAAGAAGTCGTCGTCGGCTCCGACACTTCCCACTGCCAGTCCGAGGGTGTCGGCGACGAGTTCGGCGAGCACCCTTTCGGCTGCGCCTGCCGGACGTCGTGACGAGGTCTGCGCAGCAGCCTCCGGTGCCGGAAGCGCGTCCCTGTCGACCTTGCCGTTGACTGTCATCGGGATCTCGTCGATCGGAACGATGATCGACGGGAGCATCTGTCGGGGCAGCCGCTGCGCAGCGAAGGCGACGACCTCTTCCGAGGTAGCGGAATCCTCGCCTAGCCCGGTCACATAGCTGACCAGCCGAGCTGCGTCGCCGGACCCGTGAACCTGGGTGATCGCGGCGTCGACCTCGGGGTGAGCGGCGAGAGCGGAGTCGATCTCGTCCAGTTCGATGCGGAACCCACGGACCTTGACCTGCCGGTCGTTACGTCCGTGGAAGGTGATGGTTCCGGCGAGATCGGTCGAGGCGAGATCGCCGGTCCGGTACATGCGTCGGCCCGATCCGTCGATCGCCGAGACGAAGGCCGTCGACGTCTGGGCGGCCCGGTTCACGTAGCCCCGCGCCAGGCCGGGCCCCATCAGGTACAGGTCGCCGGGGGCGAACGGCGGCACCGGCCGAAGGCGTGAGTCGAGAATGACTGCGTGGACACCGTCCACCGGTCGGCCGATGGTGATCGGCGCATCCGTCCTCAGCGACGAGATCGTGGCCACGATGGTGGCCTCGGTCGGTCCGTAGCAGTTCAAGAAGGTGCGGTCGGCTCCCCACCGCGCGACGAGCTCACTGCCGAACGACTCGCCGCCGACCCCGAGGCACCGCAGGTCCGGAAGGTCGCGCGGGCCGGCAGAGGACATGGCGGCAGGGGTCACGAATGCGTGCGTGACTCGCTCCTCGGCGAGGAACTCGGTCAGTTCGTCGCCGCCGTAGATCGAGGTCGGCGCGATCACCATGGTGGCGCAGGCGTCGAGCGCGAGGAGCAGTTCGAGCATTGCGGCGTCGAAGCCGGGTGAGGCGAAGTGCAGGGTCCGGCTCTGCGCGTCCACGCCGTAACGGCGCGTCTGGGTCGCGGCGAACGCGGCGAGCCCGCGGTGGGTGATCGACGTGCCCTTTGGGATTCCGGTTGTGCCCGAGGTGTAGACGATGTACGCACAGCCGTCGACACGTCGAACCGGTCGATCACGGAGCAGGCCATGGGCACCGGGCAGGTCCGCGGTCAACTCGTCGACGGTGATCCACCGTAGATCAGCGCTTCCGCTCGAGCGGAGCCGATCGTCGTCGGGTGATGAGGTGGTGACACCGATCGAGGCGCCCGAGTCGGCCAGCATGTGGCGGATCCGGTCGGCCGGATACCTCGGATCCACCGGCATGACGGCTGCTCCGGTCTTGGCGATCGACCAGGTGGCCAGCACCGATTCCGTCGATCTCGCGATCGAGACCGCGACGATGTCGTCGGGGCCCACACCGCACGCTGTCAGAGTTCGCGCCCACCGGTCCGAGAGTCGGCCTGCGTCGCGATAGGTGAGTTTCCAGACGCCGTCGTCAAGCGCCACGGCGTTCGGCCGGGCCCGTACCGCGCGGTCGACGAGGTCGGCAAGGTGCACGGGTTCGGTCGCCCCCAGATACGGGTCGGCCGGGCCGTCGGTGGGACGCGTGAGTTCGAAGTCGCCGATCCGACGTGCCGGGTCGTCGGCGATCTGGCGGGCGAGTGCGGTGAATCGTTCCGCGAGGTCGGCGATCCGTTGCTCGCTGTAGAGCCCGACGTCGTACGTGAAGCGTGCGACACCGTTGCGAATGCGCAGTTCCAATCCGAAACGTGCTCCGCCGGTGCCGATCTCATGGGCGGATGCCCGTACGTCTGCGAGCTGGACCGCAGCGGAGTCGACGGCATCGTCGAGGGTGACGGCGACGTCGAAGAGTGGATGTCGGCCCGTTCGTGGCGGCGCGATGGCGGCCACCAGCTTCTCGAAGGGCATATCGGCATGTGCGATGGCATCGAGGTCGGCGTCCCGGACAGCGGCGAGCAGTTCGGTGAACGGAGCGTTCGAGCTGACCCGGGTGCGCAGCGGTACCGAGTTCACGAACATCCCGACCAGATCCGCGAGTCCGGGGTCCGGCCGTCCCGCGACCGGCGTGCCGATCACGAGGTCGCTGACTCCGGTCTCCACATGTGTGGCCGGATCGGCGGACATCCGGTGCAGGAGAGTCGCGAGGACCGCGTGCACCGTCATGAAGTCGGTGACCCCGGGGACGCTGTGGGTCTGCAGGGCCGCTCGCAGATCGTCGTCGAACGCGGTCTCGACGACGCCCGCGCTGCCGGTCGCGCCCGATCGGTCGGATGCGAGGACCGGAGCGTGTCCCATGCCCGCCAAGTTCTCGCGCCACCACGAGGTGAGCTCCTGCTGCCGAGTCGCGGACCGCGAGGCGTTCTCGCTCGCCAGCCCGGCGGCCTGCCAGCGCAGGTAGTCACTGTAGGAGAACGGCAGTGCCGGCTGCTGCGGGTCACGTCCCGCGTGCAGGTCGGAGTACGCCGACCCGATGTCGCGGGCCAGCGGAGTCATCGAGGCTCCGTCGGCGGCGATGTGGTGGATGACCAGGGTCAGTCGGTGCCGTGCGGGTCGGCCGTCCTCGGCGGGAAGACGGTGCAGCGCCACGCGCAGGGGCCCCTCGGTGGTCAGGTCGAAGGGCCGCGCGGCGATCTCGCGCGCGTGCTCGTCCCATTCGTCGTCGGTGGCGAGATGCGCACGCAGCGTCACGTCGAAGTTCTCGAGCACGTCGAGCATCGGGTGTCCGTCGCGTGCGGGGTATCGCGTGCGCAGCGGCTCGTGCCGAGCGACAGCGTGCCGTATTGCTCCCTCGAGCGCCGGGACGTCGAGGTCGCCGTCCAGGTGGAGGGCGAATGCGATGTTGTACGCCGCGCCCTCGTCTGGGCCCGCGAGCTGGTTGAGGAACCAGAGTTGCTGCTGAGCAGGACCGGGCTCGGCAGGCACCTCGGAACTGTCGTGGACGAGTGGAATCCTCGGTCGCTCGTCGCGGACGAGAGCGGTGCCAGCGGTGTCGCCGATCAGCCGCGCGATCGCGGCGATGTCGGGATTGTCGAACAGGGCGCGCACGGGTACGCGGGTGTCGGTGCGATTCTCCAATGCCGTCGCCAATTGGGTGGCTGACAAGGAGTTGCCGCCGAGCTCGAAGAAGTCGGACTCGCGGCCGAGACGGTCGGCACTGACGTCCAGCACGCGAGCGATCTCATCGGCCACCACGTGTTCGGCGTCGCCCCGTAGGGGAGTGCGCACATGTCGGTCCCACGTGGTCTCGGGCGCAGGCAGTGACCGAGTGTCGATCTTTCCGGCGTGCGTCACGGGAATCTCGTCGAGCGCGATGATCGTCGCCGGGACCATATGGCCCGGGAGGCGGTCGGTGAGCCGGTCGCGGACGCCTCGGAGTGCGGCGTCGTCGAGTACTCCGCCCCGGGGCGCGGTGGCGTACGCGACGAGTCGAGCCGTGTCGTGAGACCCGGACACGATGGTGACGACGTTCTGAACCGCGTCGTCGGCGAGCAGCGCCGCGTCGACCTCGCCCAGTTCGATGCGATGGCCCCGCACCTTGGCTTGATGGTCGGCGCGTCCGCGAAACTCGAGGACGTGGCTCGCGGTCCAGCGGACCAGGTCGCCCGTGCGGTACATCCGGTCACCGGACTCGCCGTACGGATTCGCCACGAAACGCTTGGACGTCAACGGCCGCGCACCGTGGTAACCCCGGGCGAGGTGCGAGCCGGACAGGTACAGTTCGCCGACGACGCCGGGCGCCACCGGCCGGAGCCGTTCGTCGAGCACCAGCGCGGACACGCCGCGAATGGGCCGACCGATCGTCACCGAGTCCGTCGGCTCGAGGCTCTGCGACATGGTTGCGACCACTGTGGCCTCGGTGGGGCCGTACGCATTGATCAGACGACGGCCTGCCGACCAGCGCCGAACGGACTCGGTGTTCGGGTGCTCGCCGCCGATGACCAGGGTGCGCAGGCGAGGGAGGTCGTCGGGAGACATGGTCGTCAGGAGCGACGGAGTGAGGAACGCGTGGGTGATCGCGGCGTCGGCCATCAGCGCGGACAACTCGCTCCCGCCGAGGATGTCCGCGGGTGCGATGCACATGCTCGCCCCGGCACTGACCGCCATGATCACTTCGAGTATCGACGCGTCGAAACTCGGCGACGCCAAATGCAGTGTGCGACTGTCTCCGGTCAACGCCAGACTGGACACCTGCTCGGCCGCGAAGTCCGCGAGGCCGCGATGGCTCACCACCACGCCCTTGGGCCGACCCGTGGTCCCCGACGTGTAGATCAGGTACGCGGGCTGATCGACGTCGACCGGCGCGATGCGGTCGACGTCGGTGACCGCTGCGATGTCGTCGCCGGGCCGCGGGGTCCGGACGTCGTCCGCGTCGACCAGGACCACGGTGTGCGCGGTAGTGATCGACAACCGCGTCGCCGACTCGGAATCGGTGACGATGACGGTTGCGCCGGAGTCGTCGAGCATGAACTCGGTCCGGACCACCGGGTAGGAGGGGTCGACCGGCACCCACGCCGCGCCGGACTTGGCGACGGCCCATACCGCGACCATCCAGTCCACGCCGCGGGGCAGCGCCACCGCCACGTAGCTCTCCGGCCCGGCACCCTTGTCGATGAGGGTCCTGGCGAGAGCGTTGGAGGCCTCGTCCAATTCGCGATAGGTGAGCCGCGGGCGGCCCGTCCCGTCGATGATCGCCGGACGGAACGGCTCCGCCGCCGCTGCCGAACCGAGCAACTGCGTGAAGTGTTCCACCGGGCGCGTCCCGCCTCCGACTGCGGGCACGAGGTCGAGACGGTCCGCGAGGTCGAGAACGCACGCGTCCCCGATCGAGATGTCGGGCTCGGCGGTGACCGTCTGTAGGAGCCTGACGTAGCGCGATGCCAAGCCTGCGGCCGTCACTCGGTCGAACAGCTCGTCGGCGTAGCCGAGGTCGAGGTCCATTCCACGGCTGTCGTCGGCGCGGTCGATGATGGTGAACTCGAGGTCGAACTTGCTGGTCCCGATGTCGATCTTGGCGGCAGTCGCGGCCAGCCCCGCCATCTCCAGGCGGATCTGCGCGGCGTCCTCGAGAGCGACGGACACGTCGAAGTAGGGCTGACCGCTGCTGCTGCGAGCGGGGTTCAGTTCGGTGACCAGCCGATCGAACGGCACGTCTGCGTTGTCGAATGCTTCGAGGTCTCGTTCGCGAACGATCGAGAGAAGGTCGGAGAATGCGGCGTTCTTGTCGACCGACGTACGCAGCGCGAGAGTGTTGACGAACATCCCGATGAGCGGATCGAGGTCGTCGTCGCCGCGGCCCGAGACCGGAGTTCCCACGACGACGTCGTCGATGCTCGACATCGTTCGCAGGAGTGCGGCGACCGCCGCGTGCACGACCATGAACGGCGTGGTGTCGTACCGGTTCGCCAGCGACATGAGGCGACCGCGGGTGGCGGCGTCGATCGGCACCCGCACGTGTGCGCCGGATCGGCGATCGGTGCGCGACGGGGAACGGTCGTACGGCAACTCGGTGTCGACCGGGGCATCGGCGAGGGCACGCGCCCAGTACTCGATCTGGGCGCTCGCGTCCGACGTCGGGTCGTCGAGCCAGGCGTGCCGGTCCGCGGCGCTCTGACGGTAGGTGACCGGCAGTTCGGTCCACGCCGGGGCCTGATCCAGACGCCGCGCACGGTAGGCCTCGGCGAGATCGTCGGCGAGCGGACCGAGCGACCAGCCGTCCGCGGCGAGATGGTGGATCACCACGGCGAGCGTGTGGTCGCGGCGGTCATGAGCGATCAGACGGGCCCGAATGGGGAGGTCCGCGGTCAGGTCGAATGGTTGTGAGGCGAAGTTTTTGACGCTTTCGGGCGTGTCAGCGTCGGTCCGCGCGACGTCGAGGAGCGGTCGGTCCGCGGCCCACACCTCTTGATATGCGACTTGGTCGGTGTCGCGGACGGTGGTGCGTAGCGGCTCGTGTCGTGCGACGACGTCGTTCAGTGCCGCGGTGAGTGCTTCGACATCGAGGTCACCGATGAGCCGGACCGTGAACGGGATGTTGTACACGCCGGCCGATGCGGAGTCCAGACGTGCGGCGAGCCAGAGGCGCTGCTGGGCAGGTGACAGCGGTACCGGACCGTCGATCGACACGTGCGTCGACCGGGCGCCGGCAACGGGTGCGTCGTCGGCGACGCCACGGGCCCGCAGCGCGTCGGCGATTCCGCGGATGTCGGTTGCGTCGAGGATATGGCGGATCCCGAGACGGATGCCGGTGGCGGTGGACAGCCGGGCGGCCACGCGAGTGGCTGCCAGTGAGTTCCCGCCGACCTCGATCAGACCGGCCGTCATGGGGAGGTCGTCGATGCCGAGTACGGCGCACGCGGTGTCATGGACGAAGTGCTCCAGGTCGGTGGCAGGCGTGTCGCGCTCGGCGTCGTGCCCGACTGATCCGCCCAGATCGGGATCGGGAAGCGCTCGGCGGTCGAGCTTGCCGTTCGAGGTGGTGGGGAGAGCGTCACAGACGACTACGACGGTCGGGATCATGTGGGGCTCAAGCGTCGCAGCCAGTTCGCCGCGCAGGTCGCGGTCCCCCACCCCGTCACCCCCCACCCCGTCACCACCGAGCCCGTCACCACTGACGTAGCCGACGACGATTCGTTCGGCGAGTAGATCGTCGCGGACGACTGCGCCCGCACCGAGGACGCCGGGCAGATCGGCGAGCGCGCTCTCGATCTCGCCGAGTTCCACACGGCGACCGCGGATCTTGAACTGTGAGTCGCTACGTCCCAGATACTCCAGTTCGCCGTCGCGACGGCGCCGGACGAGGTCACCGGTTCGGTACAGTCGACCGCCGCCGAAGGGGTCGGCGACGAAACGATCGGCGGTGAGTGCGGGCCGCCTCAGGTAGCCGCGGGCCAATTGGACGCCGCCGAGATAGAGTTCGCCGACCGCTCCCGTCGGCATGGGGTCGAGCCGGCGATCGAGCACGTATGCGGTGGTGTTGTGGACCGGAATGCCGATCGGGATGATCGGTTCTTCCGCGTCGCACGCGTCGCGGTGGGTGACGTCGATGGCCGCCTCGGTCGGTCCGTACAGGTTGTGGATCGGTGCTGCGGTGAGCGCTGCTGTCGCGTCCACGACACCGGGGGTGAGCGCTTCGCCGCTGGTGAAGAGGGTGTGGATCGAGGCGAGGGCGGAGCGGGTCCGGGCGGTCGTCTCGGAGTCCGAGCCGAGGGTCTCGGCGAAGACCGCGAGCATGGACGGCACGAAGTGCATCGCGCTCACTCCGGTCTCCTCGACCACGCGACGCAGGTACCACGGATCGCGGTGACCGTCGGGTGCGGCGACGACTGCCGCGGCCCCGACCGTCAGCGGCCAGAAGTACTCCCACACCGACACGTCGAAGCTCGACGGTGTCTTCTGGAGAACCCGGTCGTCGGAGGTCAACGCGTACTCGGACTGCATCCACGACAGCCGGTTCACCAGAGCGCGATGCGTGATGAGAACGCCCTTCGGTGCTCCGGTGGAGCCCGAGGTGAACAACAGGTATGCACCGTTGTCGGGATGGGCGGTCGTGGGCGGCGCGGTCAGGTCGGCGGATCCGGTGAGACCGGTCGTGACGAGCGACTGTGGAGTAGCTGTCTGTGCGGGGATCGGCCCCTGATCGTCGTCGACGACGACCAGTGCCGGTGCGGCGATCTCGAGGATGCGTTCGCGCCGTGCGCCGGGTTCGTCCGGAGACAGTGGGACGAAGACGGCGCCGGTCGCGACGACCGCGTGCAGCACGATGTGCTGGTCGAGGCCACGCGGCAGCATCACGCCGACGACGTCCTCGATCCCGATCCCGCGGGCGCGCAGCCCGGCTGCCGTTGCAGCCACGCGCCGACCGACCTCGTCGTATGTAAGGGTCGGTCCGTCGGGATCGATGAGTGCCGGCGTACTGCCGAAGCTGCGGTACGCAGTGGAGAGCAGGTCGGCCAGAGTCGTGTGGCCGTAGTCGACGACGGGACCGACCGAGCAGCGGTCCGCCACCGCGATCTCGTCGGTGGTCGCGACCGGGAGGGCGGTGACCGGCAGCGCGGGGTCGGCGGTGACGAAACGGGTGAGGAAGTCGATGAGTCGGCGATGGTGGGCGTGGACGTCGGCGTCGTCGTACACGTTCGGATTGGCCTCGAGGTCCAGATGCATGCCGCCGGAGATCGAGTCGTAGACGTTCACCGAGGCGTCCTCGACCGGTCCGGTCGACAGGATGTGCAGCGCGCCGGACAGCGGACCGAAATCGATGTGCTTGAAGAACAACATGACGTTGACCATCGGTCCGAAGAAGCCACGTCGGCCGTTCGCGGCGCCGAGGATCTCGGAGACGATGTCTTCGTGGCGGAAGTGCTGGTGCCGTATGGCTTGTTTGATGTCGCCGTTCACGCTGTGGATCAGGTCGTCGACTCGACACGGATGTTCGGCGTCGTCGATCCTCGCCAGGATGGGCACCACGTTGGACGTGAGTCCGGCGGACGTGCGCAGTGACGCCGTGTCGCGCGCGGCGACGGGAAGACTGAGCATGGCGTCTGCGGTGTCGTTGAACCGGGCCAAGTAGAGAGCGACGGCCGCGGTGATCACGGAGGCCGGTCGGACCTGCAGGCCGGTGGCGCGCGCTCGAATCCGCTGGACGACGGCGTCGTCGAGAGACTCCGAGACGATGGTCGCCAGCGGAGCAGCAACGTCGCTTCGGCCGGAGAATGACGTGGACGGGAGGGCGTTGACGTCTTGTCCGAGATGATTCGACCAGTAGTCACGGTCGTCGCTGAACCGGTTCGATCCTCGGTAGTCGTCGTCGATGCCTGCGACCTCGGCCATCGATGCGATCGTCGCCTCGGGAAGAGCGCTGCCGTCGGCCGCCGTATAGCGTTGAGCCACCCGCAGCATCATGTACATCGCGGCGTAGCCGTCGAATGCCAGGTGGTGGCCCCAGCAGTACCAGATGCTGTGGTCGGGGCCCAGCGTCAACAGGTACGTCTGCAGGAGTGGATCGGTGAACAGATCGGGAACGTGGGCTCGGTGCTCGTCCATCCAGTTCTCGGCCGCGGCACGCGGATCGGAGTATCCAGAGAAGTCTCGCCTGCCGAGGGTGACGTCGCGGTCGCCGTCGACCACCACGGTCGGCTCGTCTTCTTCGTTCCAGACGAGTCGCAGCAGGCCTGCCTCGGTCTCGAGGGCCGCCCCGGTCACCGCGGTCTCCAGTCGGTCCGCATCGACGTCGCCGTGGAACTCTACGAACGCAGCGACCGACATCGGCACATCCGGGTCGATCTGCTGGGCGTAGTAGATGCCGCGTTGTGCGGCGGTCAGCGGCAGTTCCGCTGCGGTCCGGGTGGAATGGACGAGATTGTCTGTGCTCACGCGGTCCTCCTTCGTCAGCTGTCAGGGGTACTTCGGCTGGGCGGGCGGAGCAGATGGGTCGTTCGGCGATATTTTTTTGAAACGGCTGTGACCTGCCCTGAAGTGCCCGATCTGACCCGATGCGGTGTTATCTGCCGTGAGCAGATCTGCCGACGGCAGTGACACGTGCGACGATCGCGTCGCCAGGGCCACGATGGCTCCATGACAGAGAACATCGAGTCCAGAGCGTTCACCCGACGCGATCGCGACGAGCTCTTGAGACGGCGGGTCGTCGTCCTCGACGGCCCGTTGGACGACGACAACGGGACCTTGATCGCTGCGCAGTTGGTGGGTCTCGCCGTGGCCGACGAGACGTCGGACATCGCGCTGTGGATCCACTCGCCGGGAGGTTCGGTGCCGTCGATGCTTGCGATCCGGGATGTGATGCGGCTGATCCCGTGCGACGTTTCGACACTTGCCCTCGGCCTGGCGTGCAGCGCGGGACAGTTCCTGCTGTCAGCGGGGACGCCGGGCAAACGGCGTGCGCTCGCCCATGCCCGGATCCTCATGCATCAGGGGTCGGCCGGAATCGGCGGGACCGCAGCCGACGTCGAGTTGCAGGCAGACGATCTGAGGCACACGCGCGACACCGTGCTAGGTCTGATCGCCGACGATACCGGGCAGTCGGTCGAGACGGTGTTCGCCGATTCGGTGCGCGATCGCTGGTACACCGCGCCGCAGGCGGTCGACTACGGATTCGTCGACGACGTCGTCGACGACTTCGCGGTGCTCGCTCCGCAGGCCTCCCGCGCCGGGTTCGACATCGGCGGAGGTCAATGATGTCCTATCCGATTCCGAATGTCGTCGAACGGACGCCGGCAGGTGAGCGGTACAGCGACGTGTATTCGCATCTGCTGTCCGAGCGGATCGTGTATCTCGGCACTCCCGTCGACGCGGGCGTCGCCAACGCACTCGTCGCGCAACTGCTGTATCTGGACGCTGACGACTCCGGCCGCGACATCGAGTTGTACGTGAACTGCGCGGGCGGCGATCCGGCCGCCATGCTCGCCGTCTACGACACGATCCGACACGTCCGCGCCGACGTTGCGACGACCTGTGTCGGACAAGCGGTGTCGGTGGGCGCCGTGCTCCTGGCGGCCGGGGCCGACGGGAAGCGGTCGGCGACGCCGCACTCGCGGATCGTCCTGCATCAACCGGGTGTCGAGGGCGGACGAGGCGCGATTCCCGACCTGATCATCGAAGCCGAAGAACTCGTCCGGGTGCGCAGCCAGATCGAGTCGGTCCTCGCCCGTCACACCGGCCGCGACATCGATCGGCTGCGCGTCGATACCGAACGCACCCGCGTGTTTACGGCACCCGATGCCGTCGACTACGGACTGATCGATCGGGTCGTGGACGACAGCTGAGCGATCCGGTCGGTGTCACGCGGCGAGAGCGTACGCGCCGACGCCTCCGCGCGAGGGGCGAACGACTCGCGCCGGTGCGGTGGATCCGAGGCGGACCGGGCGTGAGGCGGCCGCTTCCATCGACTCGCCGACTGCGATGGAGACGTCGGCGACGCTCGTCTCGAGCGCTCCGGACACGGCTTCGATCATCTCGCTCGACGGGTCCTTGCGGCCACGTTCGATCTCGGACAGATACTGCGTGGAGATCCCCGCGCGCTCGGCCACGTCGGACAGTCGTTCACCTCGATCGAGTCGCAGCCGCTGCAGATGTGCCCCGAGGGCTTCGCGGAACAACGGCACGCGTGACTCGATGATCATGTCCATGACCGCACACTACGTCGGCGCTCGGCTCGCGTCAGGGGGTTCTGCTGTCGGCAGATCGGCCGGTCCGACCGCCGCGGCGGGCGAACTGCGACTGTCTCAATCGACGGTCAGCGCCGTGGCGTCACGTCCCGGCTCTCGCTGACACCAGCCAGCAGTGGCCCTCGTGCGTGACGACCCCGTTCACTCGGTCGGCGCGCAGACTCTCGCGCACACGATCGAGCAGGTCCGACCAGCCGGACTCGCCTAACTGCACGCGGACCTTCTCCTCGACCGACTGTCCGGTGCTCGTCGCGAGGATGACGGCGAGACGTTCTTCGACTCCGTCGCTGTCGGGGGTCGAGTAGTCGGCGCGGAAGGAGAAGTCGTCGATCCTTGTGTCCGACCAACCCGCGTCGGCGAGGATGCCGCGCAGGTAGTCCGGGTCGGCGAAGGCCACCGGACCCGGGCTGCCGGGCTCTGGCCGCGACGGCTTCTCGTCGAGAGCGTCGATCAGCGTGCGGGTGCCGAGCGTGAAGATCGGGTTGCGGTGACCGTCCTGCCAGCACATGAACGTGATGGACGCGCCGGGGACCGTCGAATGCCGGATGTTCGCGAATGCGGAGACCGGGTCGGGGAAGAACATGACTCCGAACCGCGAGACGATGCGGTCGAAGCCCTCGCCCGGAGCGAGTGCACGCAGGTCGGCCGTCTGTGCATCGGCGACGACGGCGCTGGCCTGCGGGACTCGACGCGCGGCGGCGTCGATCATGGCCGCCGAGATGTCGACGCCGACCGCCGATGCTCCCGCGCCGATCGCCCGTTCCAACAACGTCCCGGTACCGCAACCGACGTCCAGGACCGCGCCGGAGAGCTCCGCTGCGTCGACGAGCGCCTCGGTGACCGGGGCGAAGACGCGGTCGAAGACCGCATCCTGGGCGGCCCACGCGGCCCCGTGCTTCGTCCATTCGGGGGTGAGGTCTTCGCGCGCCATGAGGTCTATCGTACGGCTCACATCCCGGCGGGTGGATGGCCGAGACAGATCGCCGCACCCATCGGGTCCTTGAACGAGGCCAACGTTCCCCACGGGGTCTCCTCGCCCGGCATCAGCACCTCGCCGCCCAGCTCGGTCACCTTCGCGATCGTCGCGGCGACGTCGTCCGCGGTGATGTACACCTGCCAGAACGAAGGATGGCCGTCGCCGAACATCCCGGCCGCGGACATGATGCCCGCGACGCCCTCCGTCGCCCCCGACGGGGTGACGACGCTGTACCGGTCGGGACCGACCGAGTCGGGGTCGCCGCCGGTGCCGACCTCCTCGAGTCCCCAGCCCAGCGTTTGCGTGTAGTAATCGGTCGACCCGGCGTAATCCATCGTCATCTCGTCGAACCAGTACGGCGTTCCGTGCGTCCCGTGCTCACTGAATCCGGAGTGGGATCCGGCCTGCCATAGTCCGTACGCCGCACCCGCGGGATCGGTGAGGACGGCCATCACACCGAGATCGCCCACCGGCATCGGGGGCATGATCACGCTGCCGCCCACGCTCTGCGCCTTCTCGACGTCGGCGGCGGCATCGCCGGTCTTGAAATATACCGACCAGGCGTCACGGGGGCCTTCATCAGGCGCAGCCATCAGGCCTGCGACGACTCGACCGTTGGCCGAGAAACTGCGGTATCCGCCGAAATCGGCGTCGGAATCGGTGACGTCCCAACCGAACAGTTCGCTGTAGAACGCGGCTGCGCGGTCGGGGTCGGAGCTGGCCAGATCGAACCAGATAGGGGCGCCGTCGACGGCTGTGTACTCGGACATGTGCAATCCCTCGCTCGTGAAGACTCTCGCTCGTGACGATGTGCTCGGGTTCGATTGTCCACGCGCGCAGAGTGGGGCGCAGGCTTCACCAGTACCCGTCGGGATCCTTCGCCGGGGACTCACGCGGGATGATTCCTTCGGCGACGCCGTGTTCGATGCTCGCCGACATGCGCGGGCATGTCGGGAGCATCGCCGGGTTGCCGCCCTCGGCGCGGATCTTCGAGATCTCGGTGCACCGATCGCGGGCGTCGTCGTTCCACTGGACGCTGGTGTGGTGCGGGCTGGTCTTCTTGACCATGACGCACGCGTGACAGGTGCGGCACTCGATCTCGGTCATCCCGCCTGCCAGATAGTGGCGCCGATCGCGGGCGGTGGCCGCCGCGATCGTCGACAGGCGTTCGGGATCGGCCGAGTAGTCGGGCGCCTTCGCCCAACCGCCGGCTTCGGACGCACCCGTCACGGTCATCAGACCGATGCGCCCGAATCGGCGGCTGCTTGTTCGGCTGCTTTCTCCTCGGCTTGGATTCGCAGGTTCTCCTGCACCTCGATGTCCCAGTTCTCCAGGGCCTTCTCGGTGTCGATCTCATACTCGAAGCGACCGGTCATCTCATCGGTCACGTCGTCGATATCGGTGTAGAACTGCTCGTACCAGCGACGCAACTGGTAGACGGGGCCGTCTTCCTCGACGAGAAGCGGGTTGTCGATGCGCGTCTTGTGCTTCCAGATCTCGACGTCCTGGAGGAAGCCGACCTCGATGCCCGAACTGATCTTCTTGGCCATCTTCTCGCCCTGCGCGTCGGTCAGGCCCTCGGGGATCTTAGCCATGACGCCGAACATCAGGACGAATGAGTTCGAGTCGATCGGGTAGTGGCAGTTGGTGAGGATGGTCTCGATCGCGTACTCGCCGTAGTACTGGACCATCGGATTGAGCATGTACGAGGGGCCGTAATACGCGGCGATCGACTCGAGTCGCGTGTCGCCGTATGCCGACGTCAGCTCGATGTCCGGGCGCCCGCGGCTGTTCATGTACTGGGCCGCGGTCTCGCCCTCGAAGACATTCTTGAAGTAGTCGGGAAGGGCGTAGTGCACGTAGAAGAAGTGCGCCATGTCCACGACGTTGTCGATGATCTCGCGGCAGTTGGAGCCGGTG
This sequence comes from Gordonia sp. (in: high G+C Gram-positive bacteria), assembly GCF_052106715.1. Classification (NCBI taxonomy): domain Bacteria; kingdom Bacillati; phylum Actinomycetota; class Actinomycetes; order Mycobacteriales; family Gordoniaceae; genus Gordonia; species Gordonia sp. (in: high G+C Gram-positive bacteria). The sequence goes on along the minus strand of NZ_JBQEDL010000016.1, from coordinate 59,469 downwards.
ATCACGAGACGATTCCAGGTCCAGTCGGTCCATCCGTCGGCACCGTGTTCGGCGAGTTCGGGGATGATCACGTCCTCGGGTGGCTTATTGCCTTCCGGGTCGTTGTAGATGAAGACCTGGCCGTTGCGGATCATCGTCGGCCATGTGCGGGTCTTGGCGAGCTTCGGGTGGCGCTTGGCGTACGGGACGCCCGCGCAGCGTCCCCTGCCGTTCCACTGCCAGCCGTGGAACGGGCAGGCGATGTTGTCACCGCGCACCTTGCCCTGCGACAGGTCGGCGCCCATGTGGCGGCAGTAGGCGTCGAGCGCCTTCACGTTGCCCTCAGTGTCGGCCCAGACGACCAGCTTGGTGCCGAAGATCTCCAGCGAGTGCGGCTTACCGTCTGTGTAGTCGGCCACGAGGCCGATGCAGTGCCACCCCCGCGCGAAACGGGTGGGCGGGGTTCCGGTGTCGATCTCACGGATGTCGGTGTCAGTCATCTGTTCCTCCTCGATGTCTGTTCGGTACTCAGGCCGGGGCTGGTGGAGTGCTCGTATGACTCAATAGTAGAACAGGTTCCAGTCAGAATGAGAACGTGTTCTAATATTGACAGAAGTGATCGACGCTAAGAGTGAACAGGAGTGGCTCATGGGAGCACAGCGGAGCGAAGCCGCGCAGGAGGTTTTGAAAAAGATCGACGCGCTGCTGCCCGAGTTGGGACAACGTGCGCAGTCAACGGAGGACGCACGGCGGGTGCCCGACGAGGTCGCCGAGATGCTCGACGCCACCGGCTTCTTCAAGCTCATGCAGCCTGCCCAATGGGGCGGCTACGAGACCGACCCGGTGACCTACTACGAAGCGGTCCGTCGTATCGCGACCGCATGCGGGTCAACCGGCTGGGTCGCAGGAATCGTCGGCATTCACAACTGGCACCTCGCTCTGTTTCCGCAGGAGGCGCAGGAAGACGTCTGGGGAGACGATCCGAGCGTCCGCATCTCGTCGTCATACGCACCGATGGGTGCGGGCGAAGTGGTCGACGGCGGTTATAAGGTTAACGGCTCGTGGGCGTGGTCCTCCGGTTGCGAGATCGCCGACTGGGTGGTCGTCGGCGGTCCGGTCATCAAAGGCGGCAAGCCCGTCGACTTCGTCAGCTTCCTCATCCCGCGCAGCGACTACACGATCAAAGACGTGTGGAACGTCGTCGGGCTGCGGGGCACCGGATCGAACACCATCGAGGTGAAGGACGCGTTCGTCCCGACCCACCGCATGCTGAGCTTCCGCGCCATGAGCGCGGGCAAGGCTCCGGGCCTGGAGAAGAACACCGCCCCGGTCTACAAGATGCCGTGGGGAACCATCCATCCGTCGACGATCTCGGCGCCCATCGTCGGAATGGCGTACGGCGCGTACACCGCGCACGTCGAGCACCAGGGAAAGCGCGTGCGGGCCGCGTACGCCGGGGAGAAGGCTAAGGACGACCCGTTCGCGAAGGTTCGAATCGCCGAGGCGGGCAGCGACATCGACGCCGCCTGGCGTCAGCTGTCGGGCAACCTGCAAGACGAGTACGACCTGATCCTCGCGGGCGAGGAGGTGCCGATGGAGCTGCGCCTTGCCGCGCGCCGCGACCAGGTCCGCGCCACCGGAAGAGCGATCACTGCGATCGACCGCCTCTTCGAGAACTCCGGTGCGCACGCGCTGGAGAATGGAACGCCGATCCAGCGGTTCTGGCGTGACGCACACGCCGGTCGTGTTCACGCGGCGAACGATCCGGAGCGCGCCTATGTCGCATACGGCAACGGGGAGTTCGGCATCCCCATCGGCGACACGATGGTGTGACCTCGCCCGAGTCCGACACAGCTCGGGCTCGATAGCGCTTCTACTTCTTGAGGATTGAGAATGACTGACGAGCAGAGTCCCATCCGGTCTCTCGGCTATATGCGGATCGACGCAACCGACATGGATGCGTGGCGCCAGTACGGGCTGAAGGTCCTAGGCATGGTGGAGGGCACGGGGTCGGTCCCAGGTGCTCTTTACCTGCGGATGGACGATTTTCCAGCGCGGCTGGTGATCGTCCCGTCCGACCGAGACCACCTCGCGTGTTCGGGGTGGGAGTGCACGAACGCTGCTGCGCTGCAGGATGTTCGGGATCGACTCACCGCGGCGGGCGTCGAGTTCCGGGAGGGCACCGCCGAAGAGATCGCCGATCGGGCCGTCGCCGAACTCATCGTGTTCGCCGACCCCGACGGGAACGTTCTCGAGGCGTTCCAGGGCGTCGCGCTCCAGCACCGACGTGTGGTGAGCCCGTACGGACACACGTTCGTGACCGGCGAGCAGGGACTCGGCCACGTCGTGCTGACCACGACGGACGACGCGAAGGCGCTCGCGTTCTATCGGGACGTCCTCGGCTTCAAGCTCCGGGACTCGATGCGTCTGCCGCCGCAGGTCGTCGGCCGCGATGAGGGCGACGAACCGGCGTGGCTGCGCTTCTTCGGCTGCAACCCACGACATCATTCGCTGGCCTTCCTGCCGATTCCGAACAGCACCGGCATCGTCCATCTCATGGTGGAGGTGGAGAACACCGACGACGTCGGGCTGGCTCACGATCGTGCCTTGCGCAAGAAGGTGCCGATGTCGGCGACTCTCGGTCGCCACGTCAACGACCTCATGTACTCGTTCTATATGAAGACTCCAGGCGGGTTCGACGTCGAATTCGGTTGCGAGGGACGCACAGTGGACGACGACGACTGGGTTGCTCGCGAGTCGACGGCGGTCAGTCTATGGGGCCACGACTTCACCATCGGATTGAAGGGCTGATCGCGATGGCTCCCTTGTCCCCGTACGGCAGTGACGATTTCGACTCGAGACAGTTCCGGACCGCGATGGGTCAGTTCTGCACCGGCATCACCGTCATCACGTCGATCGATGCCGACGACGAGCCCGTCGGGTTCGCCTGCCAGAGCTTCGCGGCTCTGTCCCTCGATCCGCCGCTGGTGGTCTTCTGTCCGATGAAGACGTCGCGGACGTGGCCGGTCATCGCCGAACGCGGAGCGTTCGTCGTGAACATCCTGTCGAACAAGCAGCAGTCGGTCAGCGCCGTGTTCGGGGCGCCCGGGAAGGACAAATTCGCCTCCGTCGAGTGGGATCGGTCGCCCGAGGGGATGCCGGTGATCCGCAACAGCCTGACCTGGGTGGAGTGCACGGTCGAGAACGTCAACGACGGCGGCGACCACGACGTGGTGATCGGGCGCGCGAACGTTCTCGGTGAGGTGCTGCAGGACAAGCCGCTGCTGTTCTACCGCGGCGGCTACCTGTCGACCGAGCATCCACGCGTCACACCCGCGCAAGAAGAACTCGACAACTTCCTCACCTGGACCGGAGGCGACACGTGGCTGTAGGCGAAGACGGAGCGCAGCCGTCGTCGGTGACCAAGCCGTTCACCGACGCGATCGCTGCCGCGGAGGCGAGCATCATGGCGGCCGAGTTCGCCGAGACCGACGCCGACCGCGCGGAGGGACTCGACTACTTGGCAGGCGGGATCTCGTCGATCCTGCAACTGGCGCGCACGCACAGCAAGAGCCACCCGACCTTCGTCACCTCCACCGGGCCGTACGCGAAGATGGGGTTGGACAACCCCGACACGATCTACTATCACGCAGCGGTCCAAGCCGACGCCACATACATCGTGCGCGGGGTGCGGGGGACGACGACCGACCTGAGCTTCCAGGTACTGCGCGGCGACTACACCCCGACGAATGTTCCCGGCGGCGACGACGCGTTTGACGACCGTCGGATCGACATCGCCGACGACGGGTCGTTCGAGATCACGTTCGGCCCGCAGGGAGCCGACTTCACGCTCGGCGAGGGCGCATCGATGCTCGCGGTGCGTGAAGTCTATTCGGACTGGGACGTCGAGCGGCGAGGATCGGTCACGATCGAACGCGTCGACACTGCGGGCACGGCGCCGCCGGAGTTGACCGAGGCCAAGGCCGCCCGTCGCTACGCGATCGCAGCCTCAATGCTGAAGGCGCGCATCGACACGTGGTTCAACTTCCCGAAGTGGTTCTATCTCGACGAGCCGGTCAACACATTCACCGCGCCCCGCACGACGCCGGGCGGGCTGGCGACGCAGTACTCGTCGGTCGGCCACTTCGATCTGCCCGCGGGCAGATCGATGGTGGTCACGGTCCCGTGCTCGGACGCGCCGTATCAAGGCTTCCAGCTGGGCAGTCTCTGGTACATCTCGCTCGATTACGTCAATCATCAGACGTCCCTCAATTCGGCGCAGGCGCAGGCGGATCCGGACGGGATGATCCGGATGGTGATCTCGGCAAACGACCCCGGCGTCGTCAACTGGGTGGAGACGACGGGCCGTCGCCGCGGGATCCTGCAGTTCCGGTGGCAGCGCGTCGCCGAGCCAGTCGGTCCGGAATCGGGACCGACCTGCGTCGTCGTCGACGACTCGGAGGTCTCTGATCACCTGCCGTTCCACGACGAGAACCGAATCGATGCGGCAGGCTGGGCCGCGCGGATCGCCGACCGACAACGAGCTTTCGCCAACCGGATGCTCGGCTAGCCTTCGAGAGGATCTGCACATGACACTCCTGACCGACAAGGTCGTCGTCGTATCCGGCGTCGGTCCCGGCCTCGGCCGATCTCTCTGCCTGCGGGCCGCGGCGAACGGCGCGAAGGTCGTACTGGGTGCGCGGACCGAGTCGCGGTTGAACGACGTGGCGGAAGAGATTCGTGGCCTCGGCGGCCGGGCGCTCGTCGTGCCTACCGACATCACCGACGACGCCGCGGTGGAGAATCTCGTCGCGAAGACCATCGAGGAGTTCGGTCACGCCGACGTCCTGATCAACAATGCGTTCGCGATGCCGTCGATGAAACCCTTGGGGCGCACCGACTTCGATCAGATCGAAGCGAGTCTTTCGCTCACGGTGCTCGGCACGCTGCGGGTGATCAAAGCGTTCACTGCACCACTCGCGGACAGTCGAGGTTCGATCGTCAACATCAACTCGATGGTCATCCGGCATTCGGAGCCGCGGTACGGAAGCTACAAGTTGACCAAGGCGGCACTGCTCGCGATGTCGCAGTCGCTCGCGACCGAACTCGGCGAGCAGGGGATCCGGATCAACAGCGTCGCACCCGGGTACATCTGGGACGAGCAGCTCAAGTGGTACTTCGGCGAGATCGCGAAGAAGTACGGGATGAAGCCGGAGCAGGTGTACGAGCAGACCGCGTCTAAGAGCGATCTGAAACGGCTTCCGGAGCCGGACGAGATCGCCGACGCGGCAGTGTTTCTGGCGTCGTCGATGGCGAATGCCGTCACCGGACACACCCTCGACGTGAACTGCGGTGAATACCATGTCTGAGTCACGCACCACGGTCGGTACGGTCGACGATCTGCATGCGTCCGCGACCCGAGCGACCGGTCTCGACGACTTCGGAGACCAGGACTATCTCGACGGTCTCCAGGTGCTGCTCGACTCGTATCGAACTGACGCCGGCCTCACCGAGCTCGGCAGCAAGATGTTCCGGTTCTTTCTCAAGGGCGCGTTGATCGCCCGTCTGCTCAGTGAGGCCGGATGGAAGAACAATCCGGGCTACGTGGACGTCGCAGTCGACCGGCCGGTGTTCGTGACCGGTCTGCCGCGTACCGGTACCACCGCGTTGCACCGTCTTCTGGCCGCCGACCCGGCGCATCAGGGTCTGCAGATGTGGCTCGCGGAGTTCCCGCAGCCGCGTCCGCCGCGTGAGACGTGGGCCGACAATCCGGTGTTCGCGCAGATCGAGGCTGGCCTGAATCAGCATCACGTCGAGAATCCCGAGTTCATGGGACTGCACTACATGAGCGCGAGTGACGTCGAAGAGTGTTGGCAGCTGCTGCGGCAGTCGCTCATGTCGATCTCGTACGAGTCGCTCGCATACCTGCCGACGTATTCGGAGTGGCTGCAGACGCAGGACTGGACCCCCGCCTACCGGCGGCATCGCAAGAATCTGCAGTTGATCGGGTCGAACGATCCCGGCAAGCGGTGGGTGCTCAAGAATCCGAGTCATCTGTTCGCGTTGGATGCGTTGATGACCGCCTACCCGGACGCGGTCGTGGTGCAGACTCACCGTGCTCCGGAGACGATCATCGCGTCCATGTGCAGTCTGGCCGAGCATGCGACCGAAGGTCATTCGACGGTGTTCACCGGCGACACGATCGGGCGGACCCAACTCGAACTGTGGTCGCGAGGGCTCCGCGACTTCTCGGCGGCCCGCGCGCGATACGATCCGGCGCAGTTCGTCGACGTCCACTTTGACGAACTGCGGGCCGACCCGTTCGCCGCCGTCGGCCGCGTCTACGACGCGCTCGGTGCCACGATGTCCGAACAGGCGCGGGAGGCGATGACGGCCTTGGACGCCGAGTCGAAGGCGGGCGACCGCAAACCCACGCATAAGTACTCGTTGGAGGATTACGGCCTCACCGCCGAGCAGGTACGCGAGGCCTTCGCCTGAGCTGACTGGGTCGCTGGTCGAGCCTTTCCCGCTGGTCGAGCCTTTCCCGCTGGTCGAGCCTTTCCCGCTGGTCGAGCCCTTCCCGCTGGTCGAGCCCTTCCCGCTGGTCGAGCGGAGTCGAGACCCTCCGGTCGCACAATGAGACGCCCGACTCATCAAAGTTCGGTTGACCGAACTTTGATTACCTAGCTACCCTTATCGCATGTTGAGGATCAGGCGAAAATATGTGAACGTGAGGACCGGTGCGCTACTCGGTCCCGCTTTCGTCGCCGCGATCGCATATGTCGACCCTGGCAACGTCGCTGCCAACATCACCGCGGGTGCGAAATACGGATACCTGCTGGTGTGGGTGCTGGTCGTGGCGAACGGCATCGCCGTGATGGTCCAGTATCAGTCGGCGAAACTCGGCGTCGTCACCGGCAAGACGCTGCCTCAGACGCTCGGCGACAGACTCCCCGGCAGGTCACGTCTCGCGTATTGGGCTCAAGCGGAGATCGTCGCGGGCGCCACTGACATCGCGGAAGTCATCGGCGGAGCCGTTGCACTGCATCTTCTGTTCGGACTGCCGCTGCCCGTCGGTGGCGTGATCGTCGGGCTGATCTCGATCGCCCTCCTGACCACGGCCAACCGTCGCAGGCAACGACAGTTCGAGACGATCATCGTCGGACTGCTCGCGGTGATCGTCGTGGGGTTCCTCGCCGGACTCGCCGTCAGCCCCCCGGACGCGGGCGGCGTGCTGGGCGGCATGGTCCCGCGCCTGGACGGCACCGAGACGGTGCTGCTCGCCGCGTCGATGCTCGGCGCGACGGTGATGCCGCATGCCATCTATCTGCACTCGTCGCTCGTCGTCGACCGTCACGGGGCACCGACCACTCCGCACCGCATCCGGAAACTATTGTCCGCCACCAAGGTCGACGTGTGGGTCGCGCTCGCGCTTGCGGGCGCCGTCAACATCGCGCTGCTCGTGCTCGCCGCGTCGAGTCTGTACGGGCACCCGGGCACCGAGAGCATTGAGGGGGCGCACGCCGCAGTCCGCGACGCATTGGGGCCGATCGTGGCGGGAGCGTTCGCGGTCGGGCTCCTGGCCTCCGGTATCGCGTCGACGTCGGTGGGTTCGTACGCGGGCGGCGCGATCATGGCGGGCATGCTCCGCAAGCAGTTCCCGATGGTCGTGCGACGGGCCGTGACGTTGATTCCCGCGCTGATCATCCTCGCCGCAGGTATCGACCCGACCACCGCCCTGATCGTGTCGCAGGTGGTGCTGAGCTTCGGCATCCCGTTCGCGATCATTCCGCTGCGTCGCTACACGTCGGACCGGACGCTGATGGGCCAGTTCGTAGACGGACCGTGGCTGCGCTGGGCATCCGTCGTAGCCGTGGTGGCCGTCGTCGTCCTCAACGTGGCGCTCATCGGACTGACGGTCACCGGCACTGCCTGACCGGGACCTCGGGACCCGGACCTCGGGGACCGGGACTTCGGGACCGGCGGCTACAACGGCATAGATTTGAGGGCTGTGTGCGGCTGCCCGAACAGCTGTGCGTCCGCCTGCGCGCGCTTGAAGTATAGGCCGATGTCGTGCTCCCAAGTGATACCGATCCCGCCGTGGAGTTGTATCGCCTCGCCCGTCACCCGCATGTACTCCTCGGAGCACTGGACGTGCGCTGCCGCGGCGAGTTCGGCGGCGTCGCTGCGGCCCTCGACGACGGCGGAGACGGCCGCGCCCGACATCGAACGCATGGCCTCGACGGACACGAACATATCGGCCATCCGGTGCTTGAGCGCCTGAAACGATGCGAGTGTCCGGCCGAACTGCTGGCGGGCCGACGTGTACTCGACGGTGAGCGCAAGTGCTCGGGCCGCCCCACCGACCTGCTCGGCGGACAGCATCGCCCACGCCAGCGTGCGGATCCGGTCGGCGATGTCGGGCGGTGAACTGATCGCGGTCGCGGACACTTCGTCGAACGAGACCCTGGCCAATGCGCGTGTCGGATCGAGGACCGGCAATGCCGTCACGGTGACGCCGGACGCGGACGCGTCCACTTCGTGGAGTGTGACCAGACCACCGTCGCCGGCTCCGGCGAGGACCAAGAACACGTCCGCAGATTCGCCGTCGATGACGTACTCCGCCGTTCCGGAGAGCAGGCCTGCTTCGGCCTGCACTCCGGGCACATCCCAACCGGATGCTCCGGCCCAGCACAACGCGCCGGTCTTCTCGCCCGAGGCGAACCCGGGCAGCAGACGTTCGGCAGCATCGGGGTCTTCCGCCGCGAGCAGTGCGCCGACCGCGACCACGGCCGACGAGAACATCGGCACCGGTGACAGCGTCGCGCCGATCTCTTCGACGGCGAGGGCGGCCTCCGTCCACGATACGTCCGCGCCGTCGTAGCGCTCCGGCACGGCGAGCGCCGCGACGCCGACCTCGGCGCACAGTGTGCCCCACAGATCGCGATCGATCCGGCCGTCGCCGCGCATGGCTGCGCGGACCGACGCGGGCGTCGACCGTTTGCGCAGCACGTCGCGGATCGAGTCGGCGAGGGCAGCGCGCTCGTCGGCGCTGACGGACGAGGTCACAGTGTCTCCAGAATCCGGGCCCGGTGGTGGGCGGGGGTGCCCCACGCTGACATCAGGGCGCGGGTCTTCGTCAGATACAGCGACAGGTCGTGTTCGGCCGTGTAACCGATCGCGCCCAACACCTGCAGGCCGTGGCGGTACGCCAGGTGCGCGGCGTCGCCGGCCGCGATCTTGGCCGCCGACACGTCGCGGGCGACATCGGTTCCGTCCGGTGTCTGTCCGTCGATTCCGACGGCAGCACCGTGCACCAGTGGGCGCGCCATCTCGATCGCGATCGCGACATCTGCCAAATGATGCTTCACGGCCTGGAACGATCCGATCTCACGACCGAACTGCTTACGCGACTTCGCGTAATCGGCGGCCAGATCGAGCATCGCCGAGGCGAGTCCGATGAGCTGGGCGGCGGTGGCGAGGGCCCCGAGATCTCGACTTCGCTCGATCAACAGAGGACTTCGCTCGATCAACGGCTCGTCGGCCGACAGCTCGGCGACTCGGCGCGTCGGGTCGACCGAGACGAGGAGCTCGCCGGGCGCCGCGTCGAACACGCCGTCGTCGGTGATCAGATACGGCGTCGCGACGTCGGGATTGGTTGCTCGCGGGCACACCGGGGGGAGTGCGCACGTCGCGGGCGTTCCGCCGAGCAGAGCGTCCAATTGCGGTCCCGCGCCCAGGGCGGCGGGTACGACGGCGAACGTCTCGGCGACCGGCCCCGGCAGCACGCCGTAGCCGAGGCGTTCGACGGCCGCTACCATCTCGACGGTGCCTGCACCGCTTCCGCCGATCTCGTCGGGGACCAGCAGTCCGGTGATCCCGGCCTCGGCCAGCTGCCGGTAGACGTCGAGCGCGGCGGTGTGGTCGTCGTTCTCGGCCCAGGCTCGGGCGACGGCGACGCCGCCGGCACGGTCGAGGATGCCGTCGACCGTCTGCGCGAGGTCCGTGTGGATGTCGTTGAGAAGGAAGTCCATGTCTATCGGTCTCCGCGGGGCAGGCCGAGCAGTCGCTCAGCGATCACATTGCGTTGGATCTCGTTGGTACCGGCGTAGATCGGTCCCGACAACGAGAACAGGTAGCTGTCCATCCAGCCGGTGTCGAGCTCAGCGTCCGGCCCGAGGAGCTCGAGCGCCGTCTCGTGTGTGGCGATGTCCCACTGCGACCAGAACACCTTGTTGATCGACGACTCCATGCCGAGCTGTCCGCCCGCGGCGAGACGGCTCACCGTCTGATAGGTCGACAACTCGTAGGCGCGCGAACCGATCCACGCGTCGGCGACCGCTTCGTCCGACGTGGGCTCCGCGTCGCGGCGCTCCTTCCACAGCGCGACGAGACGGTCGGTCGCGGCGAGGAACCGGCCGGGCGAACGCAGCGACAGGCCGCGCTCGTTGGCCGCCGTGCTCATCGCGACCTTCCAGCCGTTGTCCACCGCGCCGATCACCCCGGAGTTCCCCGGGTCGGCGGGGTCGTCGGGGACGAAGACGTCCTCGAGGAACAGTTCGGCGAAGCCTGGCTCACCGTCGAGTTGCGGAATCGGCCGGACGGTGACCCCGGGGGCCTTCAGATCGAACATGAAGTACGTGATGCCCCGATGCTTGACGGCCTCTTTGTCGGTTCGGAACAGACCGAAGCCCATATCGGCGAAACTCGACCGCGAGCTCCACGTCTTCTGGCCGTTGAGTAGCCATCCGCCGTCGGTTCGGGTAGCCGTCGACCGCAGCGATGCCAGATCGGAGCCCGACTCCGGTTCGCTCCACGCCTGTCCCCAGATGTCGTCGGCGCGCGCCATGCGCGGCATGATCCGGGCGAGCTGATCGGGGTTGGCATGCTCGAAAAGTGTTGGGGCCAGCAGGAAGATGCCGTTCTGGCTCACCCGCCCGGGTGCACCGGACCGGTAGTACTCCTCCTCGAAGATCACCCAGTGCAGCAACGGCACATCGCGCCCACCGAACTCTTCGGGCCAGCTCACCACGGACATGCGAGCCTCGGCCATCGTCGCCTCCCAGCGACGGTGAGCCTCGAAGCCTTCAGCGGTGTCCATCGACGGAAGTGGTTGCGTCGGAACGTTGTCGGCCAGCCACGACCGGACTTCGGCGCGGAACTTCTGGGCGGCGTCGTCGAAGAGGAGATCCATCAGGCGGTGCCCTTCTCTGTGACGTTCTTCTCTGCGGCGTTCTTCATCGACTTGGCGTCCATGCCGCCGAGCGAGTCGCCAGAGTCGGCGTCGTTGGCGGCGTGGGCGAAATGGTGCCAGCCGAACACCGAGTCCATCGCGTTGCGCATACCCATCTGGTCCTCGCAGATGTTGACGGCCTTCTTGCTCAGGAACAGTCCCTGCATCGGCATCGTGACCATCTGCTCGCAGATCGCGTCGACTTTCGCCGCCAACTCGTCGCGGGGGACGACGTGGTTGACCATGCCCCAGTCGAGCGCTTGCGTCGCGGTGAATCGTTCACCGGTGAATAGGATCTCCTTGGCACGACGGGGACCGAGCACGAAAGCGTGCGCAAAGTACTCGACACCCGGAATCCCCATGCGGGCAACAGGATCGGAGAAGAACGCGTCGTCGGACGCGACGATGAAGTCGGCCGACCAGGCGAGCATCATCCCGCCAGCGATGCACGCGCCGTGCACCTGCGCGATGACCGGCTTCGGCATGTCGCGCCACCGACGGCACATGCCCATGTAGACCTCGGTCTCGCGGGCGAGGCGCTGACTGCTGTCCAATGGCTGTCCGTCGCCACGCGTGTGATCCCAGTGCAGGGTGGCCGTATTCGGGTAGTACGTGTCGAAATCGCGCTCGGGCGTGCCGATGTCGTGACCCGCCGAGAAGTGTTTGCCGTTGGCGCGCAGCACGATCACCTTTACTGCGACGTCGTCGACGGCTTTGCGGAATGCGGCGTCGAGCGAGTACGTCATCACCGAGTTCTGGGCGTTCCGGTAGTCCGGGCGGTTCAGCGTCACGTACGCGACGGCTCCGCCCGGACCGCCCGTCTCGTATGCGACGGGCGAGGTGTCGGGGCCGAGGTCGTCGGGACCCAGTGCTGGAGGGATCACGGCAGTACTCATGCGATCGACTCTAACCTAGCAAGTGCTTGGTTGGTAGCCCGGGCGGTTGCTCTCCGCCCGGCCCTCAGGCCCGCGTGTGGGCGAGGAAGGAGCCGATAGGGGCGCTGACCGCGAGGATGATCAGCACTGCGATGTAGGCGGACGCGGCCCCGCGGCGGGTGTGCAGGAGCGGGCGGCCGATCCAGGCGGTGAGCGCCAGGGTTGCGAAGAGCACGACGGACCCGGCATCGGTGATCGGGGGGACCGAGCTGAGCGAACCGGCGATCACTAGTGCGTTTGCGGCACCCCAGCCGGCGAGTTGCCACGTTCGCTCCCGCTGCGGGACGGCCGTCGTCAACTGCTGCTGTGCCACACCGATCACGACGAGTGCGACGCCGCAGACAAGGACCAGATAGGCGGCGAGCCAACTTCCCTTGGCCAGATCGAGAGGCTGCGCCACGGCGGCGACTAGTCCGCCGACGACCACGAAGGCGGCACCTGCTGCGGTATACGGATCGACGTCGACCCGGTGTCTGTTCGCCGTCACCGCGTCCTTCCGGACAGGTGTGCCAGGCAGTGATCGCCGTCCACGAATGCGTCCAGTCGAGCGACCGCCCGACCGTCGCGGTGTGCGTCCAGGACGCCCTGCATCAGTCCTCGATGGACTGAGCAGGTGATTCCGGGCCGTCGCCGCGCGGCCTCCAGAAACGGGCACCGCCCCAGCCTGATGGCGGCGCCGTCGCCGCTACTGTCGTCCCCGCCGCGTTCGTCGGACGGAACGAATCCCATCTCGTCGAGAACCGTCATCACGTCCTGCGTCGCATCGCGGTTGCGGTTGGCGCGGGCGAGGCCGAGTTCGTGGCCGGCATCCATCGCGCGCTGCGGACCGTCGGGTATGGCGTCCAGTGCGTCGACGAGTGCGTCGGCGAGGAACCCGTAGTCGCGCGGTCCCGACGGGTCCATCGCGCGTTGCGGACGATACTGCATCTGCGGACGACCGCGAGCGGCTGCGACACCGGGCGCAGTCTGGACGAGTCCGTCGTCGGTCAGGGATTTCAGATGGAAGCGGATCGTCGTCGGCGGAATGTCGAGCTGCGCCGCCAGATCGGCGACCGACACCGGTGATGTCGTGTCACGCACGGCGGCGAGCACGGTGGCGCGGACATTCATCGGCCGTCGGTCTCCTGTGGCGGCAATGACGCCACGAGTGGTGCGTCGCTGTGCGTCGGGCCCAGCTTGGCGGCACCGCCCGGTGACCCGAGCGGGGCGTCACGGCCGGGGAGTACCTCGGTGAAGAACTCGGCGTTGTCGTTGAGGTATGGCTCCCACTCGTCGGGGACATCGTCCTCGTAGAAGATGGCCTCCACGGGGCAGACCGGCTCGCATGCGCCGCAGTCGACGCATTCGTCCGGATGGATGTAGAGGCTGCGGCCGCCCTCGTAGATGCAGTCGACAGGGCACTCTTCGACGCAGGCGCGGTCCATGACGTCGACGCAGGGCTGTGCGATGACGTACGTCATGACTACGCGTCTCGCCGGGCGAGGGGTTCGATGGTCAACGTCGGCTCCCGGTGTGTGTGCACGGTCAGGTAGCTCAGGCCGTCCGGCCCAGCCCGGAATGCGCGCTGCGAACGCCGAGGCAGCCAGAGGAGGTCGCCCGCGGCCACCTCAAGGTCGCCCGCCTCGGTGCCGAGTCGTCCGGAACCCGCGACGACGTGAACGAGAACGTCGACCTCACCGCCCGCGTGCTCGGCGATCTCGCCGTCGGCCGCGAGACGGATCAGATTCGAGTCGAGGTGCCGGTCGGGCGACGTCAGCTTCCATGCGACGTCGGCGTCGTCGACGGCTGCGTTTGTCAACTCGGCGGTGTTGCCGAGTCTGCGGGGCGGCGTGGTCGCGGTGGTCTTGCTGATCCGGACCTGGTAATCGCGCTTCTCGCGGACCAGATAGTCCCACGAGTAGCCGCCTGCGCGGTCGGCTTCGAACTCGTCGTGCAGGTGACGAGGGTCGTGGTCGTTCACCAAGATGACTGCGTCGCCGACCGCGAGAGAGTCGAACAGGGAAAAGATCTTGGGGTGCCGCTGTGGCTTAGGGATCTCGCGAACGTCGAGCGTGATGTCGGGCATCGGGGAGCCTCCTTATTTTTACAACCTATGATTGTAAAAATACACTGATGCGCGCCGCGCTGCTTCGCTGGTCGTCTCGCCCCACCGTTTCAACGCGCGTCCGGACATCGTCGTGTGCGGGCACGCGACGATGGCACCGACGACTCGGTCGGCGTCGTCGGTGATCGGTGCGCCGATCGTGACGGCCCCGACCTCCGCGTCGTCGGTGAGTTCGGCGTCGAGATAATCGATCGTCGACAGCTCGCCGAGGAGGTTGCGGACCCGGTCGCGCAGGGCGCCGGGCATCGTGTCGAGGGCCGCGAGAGTGTCGATCACCGATCGATGGTCGTCGGTGATCCGTTCGATGGAGTAGCCGCGTCGTCGGACTTCGGCGAGCACCGCACGCAGTCGCTCCCGGTCGGCCTCGGGCGCTCGATTGACCCAAGCCACGCGCGCCGCCTCGTTTGCCCACGCGATGAACTCCCGGCAGATCGGTGGGCGGAGTCGGACCGGACGGCCAGGCTCTGCCCAGCCGTCCGTGGCCGGCGCTGGTCGGCCCGCGGGCGTGCAGTACTCGACGACGGTGATGGTGTCGTCATCGAGGCGACGGGCGAAGAATGCGACGGAGTCCGTGTCGGCCACGAGTCGCTCCAGCGCCGGGCGTGCGGCGTCGGCGAGCGGGTCGGAGTCGACCGCGGCGCGCGCCGTCGCCAGGAATGCGGGCCCCAACGAGATCGTCAGGTCGTCATGTCGCTCGAGCCACCCGAGATCGGCGAGTTCGGACACGATCGCGTGAACTGTTGCGCGCGGCACCGTGGTCTCGCGGACGATGTCGGCCAGAGTGGGGGTGTGGCCTGCGAGGGTCACGACACACTCCATCACGGCGGCCACCCGCCGAGTCGGGGGTGACGGTTGACGCGGTGGAGACTGCCGCCCTACTGTCTGTGACACATTCGCAACACTAGGTGTCGAATATTCGACACGTCAAGGAGGCCTCTGGTCGTGATCGAGGAACTCGAAGCCGAATCGGTGCATATCTTCCGAGAGGTCGCGGCGACCTTCGAGCGACCGGTGATGCTGTTCTCCGGCGGCAAGGACTCCGTCGTCATGTTCCACCTCGCGCGTAAGGCGTTCTGGCCCGCGCCGGTCCCGTTCCCGCTCATGCACATCGACACCGGACACAACTTCGACGAAGTGATCGAGTTCCGGGACCGGATCGTGCGCAAGACCGGAGTCAGGCTCGTCGTCAGCAGCGTCCAAGACGACATCGACGCAGGCCGTGTCGTGGAACAGACCGGGCCGGGGACGTCCCGTAATCGTCTGCAGACCGCGGCGTTACTCCGCGGTATCCGCGACGGCGAGTACGACGCGGTGTTCGGTGGTGCGCGGCGCGACGAGGAGAAGGCGCGCGCCAAGGAGCGTGTCTTCAGCTTCCGTGACTCGTTCGGTGCCTGGGATCCGCGCAACCAGCGGCCCGAACTGTGGAATCTCTATAACGGGCGGCACGCACGCGGCGAGCACATCCGCGTGTTCCCGCTGAGCAACTGGACCGAGCACGATATCTGGGAGTACATCGGAGCCGAGGAGATCGAACTGCCGCCGATCTACTACGCACACGAGCGTCCAGTCGTCCCGCGCGACGGAATGTTGTTGGCGGACACCAGATTCCTCGAGAAGTACCCGGGCGAGCAGTCGCGTGTCGAACGGGTGCGATTCCGCACTGTCGGGGACGCGACGTGCACCGGCTGCGTCGAGAGCGACGCCGACACCACAGAGAAGGTGATCGCCGAAGTGGCGGCGACCCGCGTCACCGAACGCGGCGCGACCCGTGCCGACGACCGGATCTCCGAAGCAGGAATGGAAGACCGCAAGAAAGAAGGCTACTTCTGATGGCTGGCGACATGCTCCGCATTGCGACCGCAGGCAGCGTCGACGACGGGAAGTCGACGCTCATCGGGCGCCTTCTGTACGACTCCAAGTCGATCTTCACCGACCAGCTCGACGCGATCGAACGGACCAGCGCGCAGCGCGGCGACGAGCAGGCCGACCTCGCATTACTCACCGACGGGTTGCGCGCCGAACGTGAACAGGGCATCACGATCGACGTCGCCTACCGCTATTTCTCGACGCCCGAACGCAAGTTCATCGTCGCCGACTCGCCGGGGCACGTGCAGTACACGCGCAACATGGTGACCGGTGCGTCGACCGCCGACCTCGCGATCATCCTCGTCGACGCCCGCAAAGGAGTGCTCGAGCAGACGCGCCGCCACGCGTTCCTGTCGTCGTTGTTGGGAATCCCGCACCTGACGGTGTGCGTCAACAAGATGGACCTGGTCGACTATTCGCGAGAGCGCTACGACGAGATCGTCGACGACTTCACGGCGTTCGCAGCCAAGCTGAACGTCACCGACGTGATGTTCGTTCCGGTATCCGCGTTGCGCGGCGACAACGTGGTGGAGCGATCGGAGAGGATGGGCTGGTACACCGGACGCTCCCTGCTCGGGCACCTCGAGACGGTGCACATCGCCTCGGACAAGAACCTCATCGACGCTCGGTTCCCGGTCCAGTACGTGATCCGTCCGCAACGTGCGGACGGCCTCGACCATCGTGCGTTCGCGGGGACGGTCGCCGGTGGCGGGCTGGCTGTCGGCGACAAAGTGGTCGCATTGCCGGGTGGCTTCGGCACCGAGATCACCAAGCTCTGGGGCCCGGGCGGCGTCGAGTGGACGGAGGCGACGGCGGGTTCGGCCATCTCGATCGAACTGGCCGACGAGATCGACATCGTCCGCGGTGACATGATCGTCCGTCCCGGCAACCGGCCACACGTCGGCCGGGACCTGGACGCGATGGTCTGCTGGTTCTCCGAGTCGAGGTCGGTGTCGGCGGGCGACACCTTCCTGATGCTGTGCGGCACCAGGCAGACCCGAGTGTCGGTGACCGGGCTGACCTATCGGCTCGATGTCAACTCGCTGCACCGTGACGCGACTGCAGATGGACTGTCGCTCAACGAGATCGGCCGGATGTCGCTGCGCTGCCAGCAGCCGATGATGTTCGACGAGTACCGCCGCAACCGTGAGACCGGCAGTTTCATTCTGGTCGACGAGTCCACGAACGCGACCGTCGCAGCCGGGATGATCGGCGCGCCGGTGGCACACGACTCGAACGTTGTCTGGGAATCGGGGAAGGTGACGCGCGAGCATCGCGCTTACCGTGGTGCCACTATCTGGCTCACCGGGCTGTCGGGATCGGGCAAGTCGACGATCGCGACGGAGTTGGAGCGCCGACTGGTCGCCGAAGGCCGACCCGCGTACCTGCTCGACGGCGACAATCTGCGTCACGGACTCAACGCCGACCTCGGTTTCAGCGATGACGATCGTCGCGAGAACATCCGGCGATCGGCGGAGGTCGCGTCGCTCTTCGCTGATTCCGGCGCCGTCGCGCTCGTGTCCCTGATCAGCCCGTTCGCCGCCGAACGTCAGCGTGCGCGGGAGATCCACGCTGCGCGCGACATCCCGTTCTTCGAGGTCTTCGTCGACACGCCGCTCGACAGCTGTGAGGCCCGGGACCCGAAGGGGCTGTACGCGAAAGCGAGGGCAGGGGAGATCCCGCAGTTCACCGGCATCGACTCGCCGTACGAACGTCCAGTGACTCCGGAGTTCGTCATCCGTCCGTCCGACGGCTCGCCTGCCGACGTCGCCGAGACGATCCTGCAGCGCCTGGGGATGTGACCGTCCGTCGGAGAAATGAGTCTCATGGAGCATGCAGGTTGGCCGACTTTCGTCCGCGAGATATCAGGAAATGGTAGAACCAGCCACTGAAACGGGGGTCTAAAAGAATCTCCTGAGTACGAGCGATTTCTGATTGTGCGAGTCCTGCACCCTCGAGCACCGGAAAAATTTGCGTGATCAAGTTGTGTAGGTAGCGGCCACCGACGTCGCCGCCCGTGACCGTCCTGGAGTGATCCCGCGCCTGCACTTCGACTAGCCCCATCGACTCAAGGTGGTCTGCGACCTCGCCTGCCCACTCCAGTGACATTCCGGCTTCGGTCCCGACTACTCGATGGCCGATATCCATCACACGATCGAACACATCGGCGTCTTCGGATCTCGGAACAGCAGTTGCGTACGGCAGTCGAGTGCCGTCGAAGTCTCCGAGGACCAACCATCCATCGGGCGCGAGGCTGCGCACTAATTCCTGAAGGATCTCGAGACGCCGCGGAAGGTGGAGGAAGACCAGACGAGCATGGATGAGGTCGAACGGGCCGCCCTCGGGTGGCCCGTCATTGATGTCGTGGCGGTACACGATTGCCTCGCCACCATCACGGAAGTGAGAAGTGTCGAGGTCGATTGCAACCACTTGTCCATCGTCTCCGACTCGGTCCGTCATCCACCGTGCGACTGAACCATTTCCCGCGCCGATCTCGAGGCAGCGCGCTCCGGGGCTGATGATGTCGGTGAGCATGTCGGTCGTGACGGAGTCCAAAAGAAGCTCCACGCAGTGCACCTGAGCAAGACTCAACTCGGTGCCGGTGTCGTAAAGGTAGCCGTCGGTACGGGCAGTTCCGCGCGTTGTGGCGTCCTGCGGCGCCATCATTTACTCCTATGCTGATCGAGGGTCTGCGGACGATGAGGCGGCTGACGTCTCCCAAATCGTCAGGCTACTAGTGCACGCCAGGTCGTCGCTGAAGAATCTGGAGGGCTGTCTGCCCGTTGCAGCCAAGCGGTTGTCTTAGACATTCCAAGGAGATTCAGGAGTCAGGCTCTGATTCGCGCCAGGGCTTCGCGCACGTCGTCGCGCGTCACCGTCATCAGGTCGTTCTCGGATAGTTGGTCGATGTCCGAAGTCGAGGCGAGTCGGTGCTCGCGCTGTTCCTCGGCCGCCTCGACCACGTTGCGCACGAACCGTCCGTTTCCGGCGACTGCAGATGGACTGTCGCTCAACGAGATCGGCCGGATGTCGCTGCGCTGCCAGCAGCCGATGATGTTCGACGAGTACCGCCGCAACCGTGAGACCGGCAGTTTCATTCTGGTCGACGAGTCCACGAACGCGACCGTCGCAGCCGGGATGATCGGCGCGCCGGTGGCACACGACTCGAACGTTGTCTGGGAATCGGGGAAGGTGACGCGCGAGCATCGCGCTTACCGTGGTGCCACTATCTGGCTCACCGGGCTGTCGGGATCGGGCAAGTCGACGATCGCGACGGAGTTGGAGCGCCGACTGGTCGCCGAAGGCCGACCCGCGTACCTGCTCGACGGCGACAATCTGCGTCACGGACTCAACGCCGACCTCGGTTTCAGCGATGACGATCGTCGCGAGAACATCCGGCGATCGGCGGAGGTCGCGTCGCTCTTCGCTGATTCCGGCGCCGTCGCGCTCGTGTCCCTGATCAGCCCGTTCGCCGCCGAACGTCAGCGTGCGCGGGAGATCCACGCTGCGCGCGACATCCCGTTCTTCGAGGTCTTCGTCGACACGCCGCTCGACAGCTGTGAGGCCCGGGACCCGAAGGGGCTGTACGCGAAAGCGAGGGCAGGGGAGATCCCGCAGTTCACCGGCATCGACTCGCCGTACGAACGTCCAGTGACTCCGGAGTTCGTCATCCGTCCGTCCGACGGCTCGCCTGCCGACGTCGCCGAGACGATCCTGCAGCGCCTGGGGATGTGACCGTCCGTCGGAGAAAGACTCGGCTTCGCGTGTAGACGGCGATGGCCGCGGTGGCCGGAATCCAGGCGGTGATCACCACGTTCCGAACGTAATCGGCGGTGGATGGCTCGCGGGAGCCAGCGGTCCAGAGAGCTCCGCCGATCGCCGTGAACACGGCGACGCCGACGAGCAGGACCGCGATCAGGCGGAGATCGTGCGCCCTGCGTCGGAGTCTGGTCTGTTCGACGTCGGTGCTCACGGCGGATGCACCCGACTCACAAACGAGGTCTCGATCGTGCGCATGACCCGACCGTAACGTTTCGCGGCTCGCGAGTCGCCTACCGCACGGCGCACCGGGACAGTGCGGCGCGGACGTCGACGCCGGTCAGTGTCATCAAGTCGGCCTCGGAGAGAAGGTCGATGTCGGTACTCGACGCGAGACGGTGCTCGCGTTCCTCCTCCGCGGCTTCGATCACGTTGCGGACGAAACGGCCGTTGCCCGCAACGTCGATTGCCGGCCGTCCGCTGACACTCGCTGCACACAGTCGTTCGAACGATGTAGACAGGCAGGCCTGGGCGTCAGCAGACAACCGGGCATCGCGTCCGTGCGCTGTCGACTCGGCGATCCGCACCAGTTCGTTCGGCGAGTACGACCCGAAGCGGATACGGCGCGCGAATCGTGACGCCAGCCCCTCGTTGGCGGCGAGCAGTCGGTCGATCTCTTCGTCGTATCCGGCGATCACGACGACGAGGCGGTCCCGATCGTTCTCCATGCGCGCCAGCAGCGTGTCGAGTGCTTCGCGTCCGAACGCGTCGCCACCGGACAGTCCCTCCTGGATCAGCGTGTACGCCTCGTCGATGAACAGGACGCCGTCCAGTGCGGAGTCGATCACTGCGGACGTCTTCGGCGCCGTCGACCCGAGATGCTCGCCGACGAGGTCCTTCCGGCTGACCTCGACGACCGTGTCGCTCGTGAGAAGGCCCAACCCGCGGTACATCCGGGCGATGATCCGCGCCACCGTCGTCTTGCCGGTGCCCGGTGGGCCGGTGAACGTGAGGTGCAGGCTCCGCACCGATGTCCGAAGCCCTTTCGACGTACGGAGGTTCGCGAGCAGGACCGCCGACCGCAACCGGTCCACCTGTTCCTTCACCGCAGTGAGGCCGATCTGTGCCGCCAGGTCGGCGTCCGCCGCGGCGAGGACGGCGGCGCGGTCGGTCTCGTCGGATAACCCGCGGGAGCGATCAGACTCCGAGGGATCGGGGTAGGGTGCGGTGCCTGCCGGGGTCTGGACAACCAGGCGATACGACGGATCCGCGAGTGCGCGGGCCGCGTCCGACAGTCGGGGATCGAGGGCGTATGCCTCCTGGAGACAGGCGCGGGCCTCGGTCTCGTCGCCGCGCGTGCGCAACGCCATCCCGATGGCGAATGTCGCCGCCGCCCGGCAGTTGTCCAGGCGGCTCTCGCGTGCCGCCGAGAGCAGGCGGATCCCCTCGTCGTACAGGCCGAGTTGGATGCAAGCGGTGCCCGCGACGTAATCGGCGGCCGACGACAGCACCGGATCGGCCCAGCCGTCACGTCCGTTCGTCGCGCTCAGCACCGCCCGCCAGTCGCCAGCCCGCAGATGCCAGACACTGAGGCAGTAGGCGGCGACCGGATCACTTCGATCCACGTCGTCGAGTACCCGCCGGGAGCCGTCGAGGTCGTCGCCGTCGATCAACGACGACGCGTACGCCGCCGCTGCACGCGAGGCGCACGTGATCGGGTAGTCGATGAACAAGCCGATCGGCGCGAGTCCGGAGAGAGTGCCACGCGGCAGGCCGATGCGTCGCTGTTGCACGCCGATCGTGCCGCGGGCGAGGTAGAGGCCGTGAAGCACCGTGCCCGAACGGTCGCCCGACGCGAGGCGTCCGAGCCAGGCGTCGCCCATGCTCGGATCTAGTTCGGTCGCACGTGTGAAGGCGATCTTCGGTGGCACCGGATCTTCGCAGACCGTGAGGCCGAGGCCGGCGACGCCGGCGTCGAAACAGTCGCGTGCACGCAGATCAGTCATGAGTCCCCCCGAAACCTGGCTGTCGGGGACGAATCTAATCGGCGGCGCCCCGATCCGCGGAGGAATCGGGCAATATGGTCGATCGGCGTCCTCGGCGACCCCTCGCATAGACTGTCCGATGTGAGCGCCCAGGTAGATACCGTTTCCCACGCCGCCGACTCGCCGGACGTCCCGCAGCCATATGCCGAGCTGGGTCTGAAGGACGACGAGTACGCCCGTATTCGCGAGATCCTCGGCCGCAGGCCGACGGATGCCGAACTGGCGATGTACTCGGTGATGTGGTCCGAGCACTGCAGCTACAAGTCGTCCAAGAAGCATCTCAAGTACTTCGGCGAGACGACCACCGACGAGATGCGAGCGGGCATGCTGGCCGGCATCGGCGAGAACGCGGGCGTCGTCGACATCGGTGACGGCTGGGCCGTGACGTTCAAGGTCGAGTCGCACAACCACCCGAGCTACGTCGAGCCGTACCAGGGTGCGGCCACGGGTGTCGGCGGCATCGTCCGCGACATCATGGCGATGGGCGCCCGTCCGATCGCAGTGATGGACCAGTTGCGGTTCGGTGCAGCGGACGCCGCCGACACCCGGCGCGTCGTCGACGGCGTGGTCCGCGGCATCGGTGGCTACGGCAACTCGCTCGGCCTCCCGAACATCGGCGGAGAGACTGTGTTCGACGCGAGCTACCAGGGCAACCCGCTCGTCAACGCGCTGTGCGCGGGCGTGCTGCGCACCGAGGACCTGCACTTGGCGTTCGCGTCGGGCGCAGGTAACAAGATCATCCTGTTCGGCGCACGGACCGGACTCGACGGCATCGGCGGCGTCTCGGTACTCGCCTCGGAGACATTCGACGACTCCGATGAGGCGGGTCCGTCGCGCAAGAAGTTGCCGAGTGTCCAGGTCGGTGACCCGTTCACCGAGAAGGTCCTCATCGAGTGCTGCCTCGACCTCTACCGCGAAGGCCTCGTCGTCGGCATTCAGGACCTGGGCGGTGCCGGTCTGTCGTGTGCGACGAGCGAACTGGCGGCCGCCGGTGACGGCGGTATGCGCATCGACCTGGAGAAGGTGCCGATGCGCGCTGAGGGAATGACCCCGGCCGAGGTGCTCTCCAGCGAGTCGCAGGAGCGCATGTGCGCCGTCGTCACCCCGGAGAACGTCGACAAGTTCATGGCCGTGTGCCGCAAGTGGGACGCGTTGGCCACCGTCATCGGCGAGGTGACCGACGGTGAGCACCTCGAGATCATGTGGCACGGCGACTGCGTCGTGAATGTGCCCCCGCGCACCGTGGCCCACGACGGACCGGTCTACGACCGTCCGCTCGCGCGCCCGGAGTGGCAGGACGTCGTCGTCTCGTCGACCACGTCCGGACTCGCACGCCCCGAGACCGGCAGCGAGCTGCGCGCGACGTTCCTGAAGATGCTGGCCAGCCCCGCACTGTGCAGCCGCAAGTTCATCACCGAACAGTACGACCGGTACGTCCGCGGCAATACCGTCCTCGCCGAGCACGCCGACTCCGGCATGATCCGCATCGACGAGGAGACCGGCCGTGGCGTGGCCATCGCGACCGACGCATCGGGTCGCTACACCTACCTCGACCCGTACGCTGGCGCGCAGCTCGCGCTCGCCGAGGCGTACCGCAACGTCGCGGTGTCCGGTGCCGCGCCCGCCGCGGTCACCAACTGCCTCAACTTCGGGTCGCCGGAGGACCCCGCCGTCATGTGGCAGTTCAGTCAGGCCGTGCGAGGCCTCGCCGACGGCTGCGCCGAACTGGGGGTCCCGGTGACCGGTGGGAACGTGAGCTTCTACAACCAGACCGGCAGCACGGCTATTCTGCCGACGCCGGTGGTCGGTGTGCTCGGCGTGATCGACGATGTGCGACGCCGTATCCCGACCGGCATCGGAACCGAACCCGGCGAGACGCTCATCCTCATGGGCGATACCCTCGACGAGTTCGACGGCTCGATCTGGGCGCAGGTGGAGCACGATCATCTCGGCGGAACGCCGCCGAGGGTCGACTTGCGGCGCGAACGCCTTCTCAGCGACATCCTGGTCGCGGCCTCTCGCGACGGACTCGTCTCCGCCGCACACGACATCTCCGAGGGCGGCCTGATTCAGGCCGTCGCCGAAGCCGCGCTCGCAGGCGAGACCGGCTGCCGGATCCTGCTCCCCGAGGGTGCCGATCCGTTCGTGTGGCTGTTCTCGGAGTCGACCGGCCGCGTCCTCGTTGCGGTGCCGCGGACCGAGGAGACACGGTTCACCGGCATGCTGACCGCGCGGTCGATGCCGTGGACGCGTATCGGGGTCGTCGACCAGGGGAGTGACGAACTTGAAGTCCAGGATCAGTTCGCCGTGAAGCTCGACGAACTCCGCGAGGTACACGAGGGGACGCTGCCGCGGTTGTTCGGCTGACGGTATGTTAGCCGGACGCGGTCGGCGACCAGTTACTATCAGGGCGCGCCGACCCAATCCGGTGGTCGGCACGACGAGGGGACGACATGACGAATCCGCCCGGAGAGAACGGCGACCCGAACGTCGAGCCTGATCCGTTCGCCGAGACGCAGTCCGGACAGACTCCCAACCTGAAGAAGGAGCCGACGCAGCCGGATCCTCAGCAGCCGCCGGAGTACGGTCAGCCGCCCCAGTACGGTCAGACTTCCCAGTACGGCGAGACACCCCAGTACGGCTCGCAGGACCCGTTCGGCCAAGCTCAGCCCGGCCAGCCTCAAGCCGATCAGCCCCAGCCTGGTCAGCCCCAGCCCCAGTACGGTCAGCCCCAGTACGGGGCGGCCCCCAATTTTCCGGGCAACCCGTACCCGGCCAACCCGTATCCGGCAGGACCTGCGGGCGCTTCGGGACCGGCGCCTGCGAACAGCATGGTCTCGGCGATCATCCTCACCGTTCTCGGGTTCTTGGCGACCTGTGCGACCTGTCTGAGCTTGGTTGCGGGCATCATCGGCATCGTCGCAATCGTCAAGGCCAATGCCGTCAACGGACAGTGGCAGCGGGGCGACGCCGCCGGTGCTCAGCGGTCGGCCGACGAGGCGAAGAAGTGGTCGAACATCGGCTGGATCGTCTTCGGTGTATCGATCGTCCTCTGGGTCATCGGCATCATCGTGTTGGCCGCGACCGGTAACTCGGCCGGATACTACGACTTCAGCTGATGACTACTCCGCAGAACCCGGACGGCTTCGGTGAGGATCCATTCGCAAAACCGGATCCCGGCCAGCAGTACGGGCAACCCCAGTTCGGTCAGCCCCAGTTCGGTCAGCCCCAGTATGGTCAGCCCCAGTACGGTCAGCCCCAATACGGGCAACCCCAGTATGGTCAGCCCCAGTACGGTCAGCCGTACTGGCAGCAGCCGCCGGGGATGGAACCCGACAACAATCTGGTGTGGGCCATCCTGAGTACTGTGCTCTGCTGCCTGCCTTTGGGCGTGGTGTCCATTGTGAAGTCGACGTCGGTCAGCAGGTTGTGGGCGATGGGCGACTACGCCGGAGCCCAGCAGGCTGCTGACGACGCGAAGAAGTTCGCCATGTGGAGCGCCATCGCCGCGGTGGCGTCATGGGTGGTCGTCGTGATCATCTATGTCGTCATCATCGCGGCAGCTGTCTCAAGTTCGACGGTGTAATGCGATGAGCGTCGACGCCGCGAGTACCACCGACCGGATGCTGGGGGCCGCGACCGCCGTCTCGCGGCATCGCATCGCGGGTCCGGCGGTGGTCGTCGCGGCGGTGGGCGTGGCCTCGACGTTCGTGTGGTTCGCTGACCCGATGACTCCGGGCGGCATCATCCCGCCGTGCCCCACCAAGACCCTGCTGCACATCGATTGCCCGGGGTGCGGAGCGTCGCGGGCGGTGTACAGCCTGCTGCACGGCGACATCGGTGCGGCGCTGCACTACAACGCTGTCGGCGTCCTCGCTCTGGCGCTCCTCGGTATCGCATTCGTGACGTACACCGTGGGGCTGTGGCGCGGGCGACGTGTCCGCAGTTGGCAGCATTGGCGGTACACGCCGACGGCGGTTCTCGTGGTGATCTTCGGCTGGCTGATCATCCGAAACATCCCCGTCGCCCCATTCGACAGTCTGAAGGTATGACCTGCGGTGAGTACCACCCCTGAGAATCCCGGCGACTCCGATTGGGCCGCATACGAGCCGACGCAGGTCGGTGTGCCCAAGCCCGATCCTGGGTACTGGCAATCGCAGTACGTGCCGCCGCCGTTGCCGCCCGTGGTTCCACCGGCACCGTACGGGCCCTCCTACCCGTATCCGGGACAGCAGTTCGGGGTCCGGGCGCAGGGCTCGCCGCCACAGACCGGGCAGACCTCGTCGCTCGTCGCTCTCGTGTTCGGCGGCATCCTGACGGTCAGTTGCTACGGGACTCTCGTCGGCATCGCGCCGCTGGTGCTGGGCATCGTCGGCTTCACGAAGGCTAATTCCGTCGCCCGACTCTGGTACGCGGGACGGGCGGCCGAAGCCGCAGATGCCGCGGAATCGTCCAAGAAGGCTGCGATGTGGGCGTGGATCAGTCTCGGGATCGGTGTGGTTCTCGCTGTCATCGCGGTCGTCCTCGTCATCGCGTGGGCGATCAACTCCGATTCGACTCCTGACCCGGTGTACACCTACACGTACGAAATGCCTGCGTAGTCTCGAGCGCGGTCCGGAAACCAGTATTCGGACACGTGTCCAGTCAATCGACCACATGATTCGCCGATCGGCTTTAGCGTGGATGCCATGACTCTGCGCGTAGTGGAATGGTCCACCGGAACAGTCGGCCGACATGCGATCACCGGTATCGACGCCCACCCCGATCTCGAACTCGTCGGGGTGTGGGTGTCCGACCCGGCCAAGGTCGGCCGGGACGCCGGGCGGCTCGCCGGCCTGGACCGCGACCTCGGGGTGATCGCCACCGACGACCGCGACGCGCTCCTGGCATTGAAGCCGGACGCGATCGTGCACACTGCGATGACCGACGATCGGGTGGCCGAGGCGATCGCCGATCTGACGGCATTCGTCGCAGCCGGCGTGAACGTCGTCTCGTCGGGGCCCGTCATACTGCAGTTCCCGTACGGCGTCCTGCCGGAGTCGATGGTCGAGAGCGTCGAGAAGGCCGCGCTCGAGGGCGGAGCCAGTCTGCACGTCAACGGGATCGACCCGGGATTTGCGAACGACGTTCTGCCGCTGTCGATCACGAGTCTCTCGCAGCAGATCGATGAGGTCAGGGTCATGGAGATCGCCGACTATTCCACGTACTACCAGCCCGTGGTGATGTCGGAGATCTTCGGCTTCGGCAAGCCGATGGATCATCAGCCGATGCTGTTGACGCCCGGCGTGCTGTCGCTGGCGTGGGGGAGTGTCGTCCGGCAGCTCGCTGCGGGACTCGACGTCACGCTCGACGAGCCGCTCGTCGAACGCTTCGATCGTGTCGCCGCGGCGGGCGACGTCGACACGGTCTCGCTGAGAATCCCAGACGGGACGATGGCGGCTCTGCACTTTCAGGTGGTCGGTCAGGTCGACGGAGTGGACCGGATCGTCTTGGAGCACTACACGCGGACTCACCCGGACCAGTGCCCGGACTGGCCGACGCCCGCGGAGGGCGACGGCTGCTACCGGATCGAGGTGACCGGCGAGCCGGTGATAGCCGTGGAGATGACGCACCACGGACGCACCGGCGACCACAACGTGTCCGGGATGATCGTCACCGCCCAGCGCCTGGTCAACGCCGTGCCCGCTGTCGTCGCCGCCCACCCGGGTCTGGTGACCGCGCTCGACCTGCCGTTGATCACCGGACGCGGTCTTGTGGCCAGTTGAGAGCAACTGCCGCGACGAGAGTCAGCGTGCGGCCGCTCGTACGTCGGCGTCCTCGTCGAGGCGAGCCGTTTCGAGCAAATCGTTCACCGCGAGGCGGGTCGACCATCCTCGGAGCGTGCTCACCGCAGCCTTGCGTACGTCTGCGTGCGGGTCGGTGACCAAGGGCGTCAGAGCCTGTACCGAATTGTCGCCCGGTGCGACGGACAGCCCCGTCGCCGCACCCTTGCGGACCTGCCATGCGTTGTCGCGCAACGCCTTCTGGAGCATCTTCGAATCAGTCGCCGGATCGCCCAGAGTCGAGAGGGCAGCCAGACCCGCGGCTCGGACAAGTGGGTCTCGATCCGCAGCGAGCACGCGGACGGTCTCGGCCCCGCCGCCGACTGTCGCGAGCCCCTGCGCGGTGACGACACGAACCTCCCGGTTCGGGTCGGATGCTGCGGACGCGATCTGCTCGGCGGCGTCGAGTGACACGAGGCCACGGATCGCTTCGATGCGTACAGCGTGGTGAGGATCGGTGAGTCGATCGGTGAACAGCTCGGTATCACCTTCGCGTAGCGCCCGTAATAGATCGAGGACACCCGCGCGCACCCGGTGATCGTCGGAGGACGTCTTCGCGCGCAGGCTCTCGACGAACGGCGGCTTCTCGGGCAGCACTTCTACCAGCTCGCGCAACGAATCTATCGCCACGTGCCGGACTCCAGGATCCTCGTCTGTCAGTGCACGAGCCAGTGCCATGTCGAAGCCGTCCGGCGTGTGCTCGGTCAGTGTGGAGACCGCGGTGCGACGCACGGTTGGGTCGGGGTCGGTGAGGTAGTCGAGGACATCGGCGATGTCGGGCGATTCGAGTGCGACCAATTCCGCGATACGCGGGGACAGCGGTGCGCGGGTGCCCGCCGAGACCGGGGCCGCGGGTGACCGCGGCGAATCGACGACACCGGGCGCAGTTCCTCCGGGACCGATTCGGATGTCCGGCTGTGCGATCTCGATGACCGAACGGTCTTGCGGGGGAAGGTTGTCGAGTCCGTCCACCGGCACGAGGTACGGGGCGACGGGACGTCCGATGAACTGCATGTCACCGTTCGACGTCTTGCGGATGTTGAGGTGGTATCCCCAGTTCTCGTCGTCGCGTCCGACGACGTCGTCCCGCTGGTGGTAGAGGCCCCAACGACTCTCGGTTCGAGTCAGCGAACTGCGTGCAGCCATCTCCGCGCAATCGCGAATAAACGTCACCTCGGCACAGCGCATCAGCTCATGCGGTGTGCGTGCGCCCATCTCGGCGATCTCACCGCGCATCCGCTCGAAGGTCTCGATGGCGATACCGAGTTTGGTCGACGTCTTCGGTGGCGCCACGTAGTCGTTCACGAATCGTCGGAGCTTGTATTCGACTTGAGGCTGCGGCGGGCCGTCGGGATGGCGAAGGGGACGGTAGATCAATTCGTGGGCGGCCGCGATCTGATCGGCTGGCAGGTCGATGGGCGATGCGACGTCCCGGGCTCGGTCGCTCGCATGCTGCCCGGTCAGTTCGCCGTACACGAATGCACCGATCATGTAGTTGTGCGGCACGCATGCCAGATCACCTGCCGCATACAAGCCGTCGACGGTGGTCGCGCCGTTCTCGTCCACCCATACTCCGGAAGCGGAATGGCCGCTGCACAGACCGATCTCGGAGACGTGCATCTCGATATCGTGCGTGCGGTAGTCGTGCCCGCGGTTCGCGTGGAAGGTGCCGCGGGTGGGTCGCTCCGTCGTGTGCAGGATCGATTCGAGCGCGCCGACGGTCTCCTCCGCCAGATGCGAGACCTTCAGGTAGACCGGGCCGCGAGCAGAGTCGATCTCGCGCTTCACCTCGCTGATCATGTCGCCGGACCAGTAGTCGGAGTCGACGAACCGGTCGCCATCCGCGTTCACCTGGTACCCGCCGAACGGATTCGCGACGTACGCGCACGCCGGGCCGTTGTAGTCCTTGATCAGAGGATTGATCTGGAAGCACTCGATTCCCGAGAGCTCGGCACCCGCGTGGAGCGCCATCGAGTAGCCGTCGCCGGCATTGGTCGGGTTCTCGTAGGTCCCGTACAGGTAGCCGGAGGCGGGGAGCCCCAGACGTCCGCACGGCCCAGTGGCCAGAATGACTGATTTGGCTCCGATGACGTAGAAGTCGCCGGTCCTGGTGTGCAGCGCGACCGCACCGACGGCACGGCCGTTGTCGGTGAGAACTCGTACCGGCATCAACCGGTTCTCGATCGTGATGCGCTCGCGCATGTCCCGGCGGCGCAGCACGCGATACAAGACCTTCTTGACGTCCTTGCCCTCCGGCATCGGGAGCACGTACGAGCCCGAGCGGTGGACACGTCGCACTGCGTACTCGCCGTACTCGTCCTTCTCGAACTTCACGCCGTATCGTTCGAGCCGCGAGATCATCGCGAAACCGCGAGTGGCTGTTTGATAGACGGTCTTCTGGTCGACGATGCCGTCGTTGGCTCGAGTGATCTCGGCGACGTAGTCCTCGGGGGTCGCTTTACCGGGTATCACAGCGTTGTTGACGCCATCCATGCCCATCGCCAATGCACCGGAATGCCTCACGTGCGCTTTGTCGAGGAGGAGGACGTCGGCGCCGTTCTCGGCGGCGGTCAACGCTGCCATCGATCCGGCGGTGCCTCCGCCGATCACGAGGACGTCACAGTTCAGACGGTGCGCGTCTTCTACAGCGGGGGCGGTGAACGCGTGATGCGGTGTGCCTGGGGATGTGGTCGGATCGGGGCCGGTCATGATGTCGCCTTGCTCGGTGTGAGGTCGTGGGTACGGGGTAGGGCGTCGGCGATCGCGTTACGCGCCGCGGTGTTGTCGGCGTCCGGCGTGCGCGGGTGGGCAACGTCGACGACGGCTCGGACTGGCTCGCCTGCGCGGCCGAGTACCACCACCCGATCACCGAGAAGCACAGCTTCGTCGATGTCGTGGGTGACGAACAGAACCGTGGCGGGATGCGCGTGGAGAGTCCGGATGAGCAGTTGCTGCATCGACGAACGAGTCTGGGCGTCGAGCGCGCCGAACGGCTCGTCCATCAGCAGTGTCCGTGGTGCCCCCGCGAGACCGCGAGCCAACTGGACGCGCTGACGCATGCCTCCGGACAGCTCTTTGGGCAGGTGATCTGCGAATCCGTCGAGCCCGATCTCGGAGATCCACCGTCGGGCCTGCGGCTTCCGTTGCGATCGCGGAACACCGCGCAGGGTCAGTGCCAGCAAGATGTTCTTGCGAACGGTGCGCCAGGGATGCAGGGCATCGTCCTGGAAGACCATCGCACGGTTGCCTGAGGTACCGGTGACGGGTTCGCCCTGAGACAGGACGGTGCCCGAGTCGATCGGGCGCAGGCCGGCGACCGCACGCAACAGGGTCGACTTGCCGCACCCCGACGGACCGGTGACGACTACGACTTCACCGGCGGTCACCGGCAGGGTCAGACGATCGATGATGGTGCGATCACCGTGCCGCAGCGTGAGATCGACGAGGTCGATGGTGGTGCTCATTCGAGGTGTCCTTCCGGTCGGTCAGCGATGGTCGCCACGAGGGAGCCAGCGAGTCACGCGACGCCCGATGAGTTCGATGGCGCCGGACGTCACGGCGCCGAGCGCGGCGATGGTGAACATGCCGACGAACACACCGGGGTAGTCGACGACGGTGTACGACTGCCACGTCCGGTAGCCGACGCCGAGCCTCCCGGAGATCATCTCCGCGGAGATGAGGCAGATCCACGACACTCCGATACCGACCGACAGACCGCCGAACACGCCCGGGGTGATGCCGGGCAGGATCACGCGCCATACGACGTCCCGGCGAGTGCCGCCCATCGTGCGTACGGACTCCTCCCAGATGGTCGGCAGCGCCCGGACGGCGTGTCGGGTGGACACCACGATCGGGAACAGGGCTGCGATGAAGGTGATGAACACCATCCCGCCCTCGTCGCTCGGAAAGACCAGGATCGCGATGGGAACCAGCGCAATCGCCGGGATCGGACGAGCCAGTTCAGTGAGAGCGCCGAGCGTTCCCTCGGCGAGCGTCGACCGTCCGAGGGCGATCCCGAGTGGGATGCCTATCGCCGCAGCGAGAGCGAATCCGGTACCGATGCGGATGAGCGACTGACCGAGGTCGAGATAGTACTCCCCGGCGTGCAGGCGATCCCACCACGCCGACGCGACGTCGGCGGGTGTCGGAATCACGTCGAAGTGCAACCACAGCACTGCGTCCGACGCGGCCAGCAGGTGCCAGAGTCCGATCGCAGCCAATACGGTGATGATCCGGAGCGGCCAGACGAGTGTCCGCCGCGATACGCTCTTGTTGGATGTGGAATCGATTGCTGCAGAATCGATCTTGTGTTCCTCGTGGACGGTGTCGGTACCGATGTGGTCTGGGGTGGAATCGGTGGGAGTGGACTGAGTGAGGCCCGCTGCTGAGATCCGAGTAGTCATCGGTCCACCTCATCGAGCGCCTGGTCGTAGCTGACGGGAACGGCTCCCGGGTGTGTCTGCCGGTAAGCACGAGCACTGTCGTTCGTGGTGAACGCGACGAAGGTGGTGCCGTCGCGCAGCCACACCGCGTGATCGGCGAACCATCGTGTGCCGAGAGTCGGGTCGGTGATGTACGCGGCCTTTACCTGGCGTCCGTCTCGTCGAGCGTCGCGGACGAGACGCAGAACCGACGTCGAGTCCGGAGTGGTCCGGGTGTCGCTGCCGGAGAACCACACTTCGCCGTTCGGCCGCGCGGAGTTCGGCTGTCGGTGGAGCAGCTCGTCATAATCGCCACCGGTCTCCGACACCGCCTTCCGGAGCGCCGTGTCGGACACGAACGTGTCCAGGTCGACCGGGTTAGGGAACGAGCCGATCGATTCGAGGTAGGGCTTGTCGCCCTCGAGCGCTTTCACCAGAGACGGCCTGATCGCGGGATTGAAATCGGTGCCGCCCGGACCGTTATAGAGGTATACGACCTCGGCCGGCAGGCCGCTCGCCTTAGCCACCGTTTGAGCCGCGGCGAGCGGGTCGTCGTCGAGCGCCTTGGTGGCGTCCAGTTGAGCTTTCAGGAAGGCGTCCACGACATCGGGGTGCTCGTCGGCGAAGCGGTTCCGCGCGATCGTTCCGTGCAGTGTCGGGATGCCGAGCTGCGCTCCGTCGTAGACCAGGCGCGCCTTGTTCTGAAACACGAGCAGACCCGGCCAGGCGACGAACTGTGCCAGCGCATCGACTTTGCCGCTCTCGAGTGCGGACGCACCGACCTGCGGTTGCTGATTGGTGACGTCCACGTCCCCGATGCCGTCCTTCGCGAGGGCGGTGAGCAGGGTGCCGTGGCCGGCCGATCCCTCGCTGGCCGACACTCGCTTACCGGCGAGGTCGCCGAGTGAGCGGATCGGTGAATCGGGTCGGGTGACCACCATGTTCAGCGAACCCCGCGCAGACGATCCGGTGACGGCGAGGATCGA
The DNA here is from genome assembly GCF_052106715.1 of Gordonia sp. (in: high G+C Gram-positive bacteria). Taxonomy (NCBI): domain Bacteria; kingdom Bacillati; phylum Actinomycetota; class Actinomycetes; order Mycobacteriales; family Gordoniaceae; genus Gordonia; species Gordonia sp. (in: high G+C Gram-positive bacteria). The sequence continues at coordinate 26,319 of NZ_JBQEDL010000016.1, read as the reverse complement.
GGTGGCCGTAGCGGAGTTCGCAATGGCGCGCGACCCGTTGATGAGCATCGGATAATCGCCCATCGATCCGATGTCGATCTTTCCGGCGATCATCCCGGTGGTGATCGGCGCCCCGGTGTCGTAGTCCTCCCAACGGACAGTGAACTTCTCCCCGGTCCGTTCGGTCACCTCCTTCAGGCGCTTCTCGAGGTCGCCGCGTTCGCGAAGTAGCGTTCCCGCGGTAACGGTGTTGATCGTCTTCGACTGATAGCCGACGACCACGGCAGTCGCGCCTGAGGACTCATCGGGCGACAGGGAGCAACCGGCCGCAGTGAGAGCGGCGGCGGTACCAAGTGCCGCGAGCGCGAATCCGCGACGAGTGGTGGGGGTTCTGGACATGTGGGGACCTCACGGGGCTGTGTGGGGTGAGCGAGAAGGAGAGTGGGGAGCGGAACGGGCCGCCGGACTGTCAGCGCAGGAGATACGGCATGTTGACCGTCACCGCGCCGGTCGGGCAGCGGATGGCGCAGGGGCCGCAGTACCAGCACTCGTCGACGTGCATGAATGCCTTGCCGGACTCAGGATTGATGGCCAACGAGTCGAGCGGGCACACCTCAACGCACAGGGTGCACCCGTCGATGCACAGGGATTCGTCGATGGTCACTGGTACGTCGGTGCGATTGTTGACGAGACTCACCGGAGATCTCCGATCGGTTGTAGTTCGGGACTGGAGCTTTCGAGACTGGAGTTTTCGAGCGTTCGGGGACGTTCGTTTTGCTGGTCACGGAATGACCTGGTGCGCAGCGATATTCGGTCGCCTCGCATGCGGATGTACTCGAGGTCCACCGGCCGAGCCTGCGTCCCGAGGCAAGTGAGGCGTTCGAGCAGCAGTACCGCCGATCCCGGCGCGACACCGAGGACCGCAGCCGAGTGGGGGTCGGCGACGGCGGCCTCCACGGTCTGCTCAGCAGAATGGAGACGACGTCCGGACACGAGCTCGAGCAACGCGAAGACGTCGGTCGACTCGATGTCGTACTCGAGGAGCGGAATGCCGAGGTCGGGAACCAGGTAGGTCAGGTCCAGACTCAGCGGCTCATCGCCCAGATACCGAGTGCGCTCGATGTACACGGCATCGTCGCCGGTTTCGAGTCGCAGTTGCGCAGCGACCGCAGCAGGTGGACGGACCAACGTGGCGACGCGGACCTCGTTCCATACGTCGCCGTGTTCACTCAGGGTCTCCTTCAGCCCGCGGAGCGCGTCGAGTCCGTGCACCGCTCGGCGGCGGACGACATGAGTCCCGACGCGGGGTGACCGATCGATCAATCCCTCCCCGGCAAGGATCGTCAGAGCGTCTCGCACCACGTTTCGGGACACGCCGAACTCGACGCTGAGGGTGTCCTCGTGCAAGGCGCCGGTGTGCTCGCCACGGTCGATTCCGCGACGCAGCACATCGCTGACGACCCGTGCGTCATCAGCGCGGAGGCGTCGTCGAACATCGGTCCTGAACTGCATGAATGGGAGCGTAGACGGGATTTCGTGTATCTCGTTCCGTCGCGATGAGGTGCCTTGACACGCCACACCGCATTACGCCACCGGCTCGCCGTGTGCCGTTTTCCGCTACCTGGCATTTCTTTGAGGCTGCCGGGTAATACGCCATCTCGTCGGATGGCTCCGGAGGTTGAACTCAGAACGCGCAAAACCTCGTCGATGTTTCACAACGACCAGTTGTGCACCGGTTCGCCCTCGTGCATCAGCGTTCGATAGTCGGTGAGCATCCCGTGGAGCGCCTGCTCGCGGGACTCGCCGGCATCCTCGCGTGCCGTCACCGCCCGTCGCTGCCACACCGCGCCCGTCTGCCTCGTCATACAGCGCCCCTCGACGACGCCGAGGTACCGGCGTTTCGCCTTCTCCGACACCCCGAACGACGTCAGTCCCTTGTCGGCGAGCGGTAGCAGACGGCGGAGGGTGAGTTCGCCGGGACTGACCCAGCCGATGTTCGGCCAGTACAGCTGGGCGTCGAGGCCCCACTGGGCGCCCGACGCGAGATTCTCGCGGGCCGCGTCGAACGACATCTGCGACCACAGCGGCCGGTCGGCCTCGACGAGGCCGCGCACCACCCCGTAATAGAACGCGGCGTTGGCCATCACGTCGACGACGGTGGGGCCCGCGGGGAGCACTCGGTTCTCCACGCGCAGATGCGCATTGCCGTCGACGACGTCGTAGACCGGGCGGTTCCACCGGTACACGGTCCCGTTGTGCAGGCGCAGCTCCTCGAGTTCGGGTATCTGTCCGGCGTCGAGCTCGGCGAGCGGATCGACCTCGGTCGACACCGGCAGCAGGGCGGGGAAGTAGCGAGTGTTCTCTTCGAACAGGTCGAAGATCGTCGTGATCCAGCGTTCGCCGAACCAGACGCGGGGACGGACGCCCTGGTTGCGCAGTTCGAGCGGCCGGGTGTCGGTGGCCTGCTCGAAGACCGGTATCCGCGTCTCGTGCCACAGCGCCTTGCCTGCGAGGAAGGGCGAGTTCCCCGCCAACGCGACCTGGACGCCCGAGATCGCTTGCGCCGCATTCCAATGCGCCGCGAAGTCTTCCGGGGCGACGCGCAGATGCAGTTGCAAGGACGTGCAGGCCGCCTCCGGGAGGATCGAGTCCGTCGTCGTGGCCAGCCGCTCGGGCGATGTCCGCGACGACAGCGGGACACCCGCGATGTCGATCTCCATGTCCTCACCGCGGGCCGCGAAGATCTGTTCGTTGAGGAGGCTGTAGCGCGGGTTCGTGGAGATCCACTGGTGCGCGAAGTGCTCCTGGCGCAGCGTCGGCAGCATGCCGATCATCACGAGATGATTGCCCGTCGACGCCGCACGCGCCTCCGCTCGATTGAGCGAGGTGCGCAGCATCTGTTCGAGAGTGACGGTGTCGCCGCCGACGAACGGCCGCGGCGACACATTGATCTCGATGTTGAACTGACCGAGCTCGGTCTGGAAGTCGGGGTCGGCGATAGCGTCGAGCACCGTCGAATTCGCCATCGCAGGCTCTGAGCCCGAGTCGGTCAGATTGAGTTCCACTTCCATGCCGAGTAGCGGCTCGGGCGCCTGACCGTGATCGGTGAAGAGCCCGTCGGCCAGCATTCGTGCGATCGCCTCGGTGCCGCGCGAGACCTGAGACCGGAACCGGACGCGATCGGATCCGCTGAACTTCTGCCGGTTCACTTCCGTGCCCATGCGTTCATCGTGCCGCAAAACTACTGGCTCGACGCTTAACCCTCTCGTAGGTGTCACCCGCTGACACCTACGAGAGGGTTAGCGAGGTTCAGTGCTTCACTACAATCGGCTCATGCCCACAGCCGACCTCCACACGCACACGCGCTTTTCCGACGGGACGGACACGCCGGAAGAACTGCTGGCGGCCGCGCAGGCAGCCGGGCTCACGACGGTAGGCCTCACCGACCACGACACGGCTGACGGCTGGGACCAGGCGGCCGAGCATGTGCCTTCAGGCATGCGGGTGCTGCCCGGAGCCGAGTTCTCGACCAAGCATCCGGGCCGCGACGGCGCGTTGGTGTCGGTGCATCTGCTGGGTTACCTCTTCGACCGCGACCATCCCCAGATCGCCGCCGAGTGGCAGCGGATCGTCGACGAACGCACCAATCGGGGCGCGCGGATCGTCGAGAGCCTGATCGCGGCGGGGTACCCGATCACCCTTGATCAGGTGCGGGACAAGGCGGGCCGCAGCAATATCGGCCGCCCGCACATCGCCGGTGCCCTCGTCGACGCGGGCGTCATCGACACGGTGGGGGAAGCTTTCGAGGGCATCCTCGAGGACGGTGGACCGCACCATGTGTCGTTGCGGTCCACTTCGCTCGTGGATGGGATTGCGATGATCGTCGCCGCAGGCGGCGTTCCCGTCATCGCACATCCGCGGGCCCGCACGGCTGCCGCCGTGCTGTCCGCTCCCGTCCTCGCGAGTCTCGTCGACGTCGGACTCGCCGGACTCGAGGTCCGGCACCCCGACCACGACGACGCAGCACGCGCCGAACTCGCCGGCATCGCGTCCGACCTCGGCCTGTTCACGACGGGATCGAGCGACTACCACGGCGGAAACAAGACCCTCCGCATCGGTCAGGAGCGGACCGACGACGACGTCGTCGAGCAGATCGTCGACCGCGGTACCGTCGCGCCGTTCGTCGGCTAGACCGATGGCGCCCACTGACAGAGTCGACCCAGCGCAGACGCGGGCCGCCGTCCTCGCCGTCGCCGACTGGCTGCGCGACGACACGCTCCCGACACCGCCACGGCAAGCGCTGGCCGCCGCCGTACGGGCCACTGCGCGCACCATCGGCCAGGACGCTCCGGGCAACTCGGTGGAACTGCGGGTCCCGCCGTTCGTCGCCGTCCAATGCATTGAAGGCGTCCGCCACACGCGGGGCACCCCGCCGAACGTCGTCGAGACGTCGCCGCGCCAATGGCTGCTCCTGGCGACGGGGCTCGATTCGTTCGGCGAAGCAGTCGACGAGCATCGAGTCAGCGTGTCCGGGCATCGCGCGGGCGACGTCGCTGACTACCTGCCGGTCATCCCGCTGTCGCCGCGCTAGAACCGCGCTAGAACGCCTTCTGCTCGGCGGTGCACTGACCCGAGGTCAGGTGCGTGGGGTCCAACGAGCTGGTGTTGGAGGCGGACGCTACGAATGTGATGCGACCGACGCCGGTCTTCACGCCGGGGAACTCGAGGGTGTTGTTCGGTCCGACGACGCGTTTGGACGTCTGCTCACCGCCGTTCTTGCCGGTGTCGAGGTTGGCCCACGTGAACGAGACGTCCTGGTGATAGCCGATGATCGAGACCGCATCGGTCTTCAGGGTGATCGTCATCTTCCCGCCGCCGTCCGCGTTGGCGCGAAGTACCGTGGTGGCCTGCAGCGGGAGGGGAGAGACGTTCGGATTCAGGTAGGTCATGGTGCAGGTTGTCGAGGGCTCTGCCGCTGCCTCGCCTGTGACGCCGAGCGGTGCGAGCACCGCGGCGGCCCCCATAACGGCGGACCCCACAGCGGCGGCGGTCAGGCTTACTGATCGTGCTCTCACTTTCGATGTCCCTTCGGTTGTGATCGCACCCGGTCCTGCGTGCACCGGGCCGTGCATAGTATGTCGCTCGTCACGTACTGACCGTTAGCCTGCGCACTCGGACTATCCGCAGCTTTCCCAACCGGCCTCCCGGTCAGTACGCTTGGGGTACGCCCGTCCAGCCCACGACATGGAGCGTCGCCCTGTGACTGATCTTTCGATCACCTCCCGCAATCTCCTCTCACCTACGCAGCAGGCATCTACTCAGCCAGACGAGGTCGAGAACGAGCCGCGCGAGGAGTGCGGGGTCTTCGGGGTGTGGGCGCCCGGCGAAGACGTTGCCAAGCTGACCTATTACGGCTTGTATGCGCTGCAGCATCGCGGGCAGGAAGCCGCTGGAATCGCGGTGGGCGACGGTGCGCAGGTCCTCGTCTTCAAGGATCTCGGTCTGGTCAGTCAGGTGTTCGACGAGCAGACGCTCGCCTCGATGATCGGTCACGTGGCCGTCGGGCACTGCCGGTACTCGACCACCGGCTCCACGACGTGGGAGAACTCGCAGCCGATCTTCCGGCATACCGACGCGGGCAGCGGTGTGGCACTCGGGCACAACGGCAACCTCGTCAACACCGCTGAGCTCGCCTCGCGTGCGCGTGACCTGCGATTGTACGGTCCGCACGCCACCGCGACCTCCGACTCCGACGTGGTCGGAGCCCTCCTCGCACACGGCGCTGCAGACAAGACTCTCGAGCAGGCGGCAGTCGAGCTCCTGCCGAGCCTGAAGGGGGCGTTTTGCCTGACCTTCCAGGACGAGAGCACCTTGTACGCGGCACGTGACCCGCACGGTATCCGCCCGCTCTCGCTCGGCCGACTCGATCGTGGCTGGGTCGTTGCTTCCGAGACCGCGGCGTTCGACATCGTCGGCGCGTCGTTCGTCCGTGACATCGAGCCGGGCGAACTGCTCGCGATCGACAGCAACGGAGTCCGCAGCACCCGGTTCGCCGAGCCGACACCGAAACTCTGCATCTTCGAGCACGTCTACCTCGCCCGTCCGGACAGCGTGATCCACGGTCGTTCGGTGCATTCGGCGCGTGTCGACATCGGTCGGCGCCTGGCACGCGAACAGCCCGCCGAGGGCGAACTGGTGATCCCCGTTCCCGAGTCCGGGACACCCGCGGCCGTCGGTTTCGCGCAGGAGTCGGGGATCCCGTACGGGCAGGGCCTGATGAAGAACGCCTACGTCGGTCGCACGTTCATCCAGCCGTCGCAGACCATCCGTCAGCTCGGCATCCGTCTCAAGCTGAATCCGCTCCGCGAGGTGATCCGCGGCAAGAAGCTCGTCGTCGTCGACGACTCGATCGTGCGCGGCAACACCCAGCGCGCGCTCATCCGCATGCTCCGCGAGGCCGGGGCCGTCGAGGTGCATGTGCGCATCGCGTCGTCGCCGGTCCGGTGGCCGTGCTTCTACGGCATCGACTTCGCCTCGCCCGCGGAGCTCATCGCCAACGGTATGGAGTCCGAGGAGCACATGGTCGACGGTGTGCGCCAGGCGATCGGTGCCGACAGCCTCGGCTACATCAGCGTCGAGGGCATGGTCGAGGCGACCGGCGAGAAGCCGTCCGAACTGTGTGCGGCCTGCTTCGACGGTACGTACCCGATCGAGCTTCCGTCCGAGACCGCGATGGGCAAGGCCGTGTTGGAGACCATGATGCCTGCGTCGAAGGAAGCGGGCGCCGACCGGCTGGCCGCTCCGAACGACAACGTCAGCGCAGTCATGCGCCCGTGATTTTCCGATCTCAGAGAGAGATCGTTCCCCGCACTCAGGTAGCGTGAGTGCGTTGACCATGGCGTCGGTCGGTGTGCGGCCGCGCCTTTAGCGAGTGTGTAGGAGAAGCGCCACCATGACGGACGGGGCTGCCGACCAGGCATCCGGGAATGCAGCGGGCGGTGCGTCGTACGCGGCAGCCGGTGTGGACATCGATGCGGGTGAGCGCGCGGTTGAGCTGTTCGCTCCGCACGCCAAGCGGGCGACTCGCCCCGAAGTCATGGGCGGCCTCGGTGGGTTCGCCGGACTCTTCTCGTTGAAGGGCGACTACCGTGAGCCGGTCCTCGCGGCGTCGAGCGACGGCGTCGGCACCAAACTGGCTGTCGCGCAGGCGATGGGTGTGCATGACACCGTCGGGCGGGACCTGGTCGCGATGGTCGTCGACGACCTCGTGGTCTGCGGAGCACAGCCGTTGTTCCTGCAGGACTACATCGCGGTCGGCAAGGTGATCCCGGAGACGGTCGCCGACATCGTGAAGGGCATCGCCGACGGCTGCGTCGACGCCGGCTGTGCCCTGCTCGGCGGTGAGACAGCAGAGCATCCGGGCGTCATGGACGACACCCACTACGACATCTCGGCGACCGGCGTCGGCGTCGTCGAGGCCGATTCGATCCTCGGCCCGGACCGCGTCCGACCGGGCGACGTCGTCATCGCGATGGGGTCGTCGGGTCTTCACTCGAACGGCTACTCGTTGGCGCGCAAGGTGCTCCTGGAGTGGGGCCACCTCGACCTCGGCGGTCACGTCGAAGAGTTCGAGCGCACCCTCGGTGAGGAACTCCTCGAGCCGACCCGGATCTACGCGAAGGACTGCCTGGCACTCGCCGCCGAGACCGAGGTCCGCACATTCGCACACGTCACCGGTGGTGGACTGGCCGACAACCTCGGCCGAGTCGTCCCGACCGGTCTCGAGGCGGTCCTCGAGCGCAGTTCGTGGAAGCCCGCCCCGGTCTTCTCGCTGATCGCACAGCGTGGCCGCGTGGAACGCGACGAGATGGAGCGCACTTTCAACATGGGGGTCGGCATGGTCGCAATCGTCGCCCCCGAAGACACCGATCGCGCGCAGGCGATTCTCACTGCCCGTCACGTCGACAACTGGGTCCTCGGCTCGGTCAAGCGCGGCGAATCCGCAGCCAACGGTTCCGCGTATCTGGTCGGAGACCATTCACGGTTTTGACAGTCGGAGACCATTCACGGTTCTGACTTGCACGACGAAGGCCGCCGACCTCGGGTAGGTCGGCGGCCTTTGCGCTTGCTTCGTTCACTCAATCGGTGACAGAGACTCGCCTCGGTCAGTTGATGGGGCTGAACTGACCGAAACGGCGTCGCGCAACTTTACGAGACAGCGCTCAGGCGTGTCGCCACTCGTCGCTTCGGCTGTCCTCATCCGACCAGGTGTCGGTGAACGACTGCTCGCCACTCCCGCCCGACAACTCGCGCTGCAAGCTGTCGAAGTCAGTATTCGGGGTGGAGTACTTCAGCTGACGTGCAACCTTCGTCTGCTTTGCTTTAGCCCGGCCGCGGCCCATATGGGACCCCCTCGCACAATGACGGGGCGGCCATCTTAGTGGCGGCCCCGTTCTATTCGTTAGTAGTTCTCGTAGGGACAGTCTAGCGCGCAGACGCAATTAAGTCTCCTCGCCTCCGTCCGAGAACACCGCGAGAGCCGTCACATGACGTGTCTCACAAGGTCAGGAGCGTCCGCGGAGTCGTTCCTGGGCGGCGCGCCCGGCGGGGATCGCGCCATCCGGGGCGTACAGATCGGCGTCGATGCGCGCGGCGGTGCCCGATTCGTCGGCTCCCGGCTCGACGTCGCCCGCGATCAGGGCGGCGTCCACGGGAACCGACCGCTTCACGAGCGCGAGCGCGATGGGGCCGAGCTCGAAGTGGTCGACGACGGTGCCGACGCGGCCGACCGTGCGTCCGCCCGCGGCCACCGGATCACCGGTCTCCGGGCGGGTGGCCGAGCTGCCGTCCAAGTGGAGCAATACGAGACGGCGCGGTGCGCGCCCGATATTGGCGACGCGGGACACCGTCTCCTGGCCCCGGTAGCAGCCTTTGTCGAGGTGGACTGCTCCGTGCTCGTCCGGGCCGCCGATCCAGTCGGCCTCCTGCGGGATGGTGCGCTCGTCGGTGTCGACGTGGAGTCGGGGACGGCCCGCGGCCACGCGCAGCGCTTCGAGGGCCCACATGCCTGCCGGGTCTGCGCCCGCGTTCGTGAGCTCGTGCCACCAGCGAGCGAGGTCGTCGCGCGGGACGACGACATCGACGACGGGCGCGGTCCGCCCTTCTCCGATCGGCGGCATCACGCGCCAGAAGCCGAGCGGCTCGTCGTCGTGATGCAATTCCGGGAGGTTGCCTGCGGCGTAGACGTCGGCGTCGGCGGGAATGTCGAGCAGTTCGGCGATCGCACCGGAGCGGATCTCCGGGCCCACCAGCGTCAGGACCGCCATGTCGGTGCGCTCGGTCGGAGTGACCTGTGCCCAGAAGACCATCTTGGTCAGGAACTCGAACAGCGGCGTGCTCCGGTCGGCTTCGGTGTCGAGCCAGGTGACCTCGTCGATGTCGGTGAGCACGAAGTGGTCTTCGACGCGCCCGTTCAGGTCGAGGGACAGGTTCTCGGCGCTACGACGATCCGCGAGTCCGGACACGTGCTGCGAGGAGATCGTGTGCAGCCACGTCAGTCGTTCGGGGCCCGCGAGTTCGATGACGCCGCGGTCGCTGCGGTCGACGACTCCGGCGCTGCGAGTCGCCGTTCGTTGTTCTCCCAGCGGATCGCCGTAATGCCAGGCGACTCCGGGACTCTGGTCGCCCTCGGGTGTGGGGACGGCTCCGGGGACAGAGGTGAGAATGGGGGAGGGAGCGGGCTGAATCGATTCCGCGGTCATGTCGCCAGTCTACGGTGGACGACGTGATCGTGGTCGATGGTGACGGGTGCCTCCGTGATGAGCATGCGCCGCTGCTGTTCGGGGACGACCTCGGCGTCCTGCACGGCGACGGGGTGTTCGAGACAGTTCTGGTGCGCGAGGGGCGAGCCCGGCTCGTCGACGCTCACCTGGCGCGGCTGGTCGACGGCGCGGCACGCCTGGACCTACCCGAACCCGATATCGAGGCGCTGCGTCGCGCCGTCGTCGTGGCCCAGGACGGCTGGGTGCAGGAGGGGTGGGCGACGCTCCGCGACGGCGCGCTGCGCATCGTCTACAGCCGCGGCCGCGAATCCGAGCCGGATACACCGACCGCGTTCGTGACGGTGTCGCCGGTGCCGGAGCGGGCCGCGGCGGCTCGACGTGGCGGAGTGAGCGTCACTCTTCTGCCGAGGGCCCAGGACCCGGACGTCGCCGCACCGTGGGAGCTGTCCGGCGCGAAGGTGTTGAGCTACGCGCGCAACACCGCGGCACTCCGGCACGCACACGGCAACGGTTTCGACGACGCGATCTACTTGTCGTCGGCGGGTTCGGTGCTCGAAAGCCCGCGTGCCAACGTCGTCGCCGTGCTCGACGGCGGGTTGACGGCGACGCCGCCCGGCGACGGGATCCTCGCGGGAACCACGCAGGCCGCGCTGTTCGACGTCGCGAGCCGACGCGGCATCGCGGTCCGGTATCGGCGAATGACCCCGGACGATCTGGTCCGAGCGGACGGTGTGTGGCTGCTCTCGTCGCTCACTCTCGCCGCGCGGGTGCGTCGAATCGACGATCGGGTGCTGAAAGAACCGCCGAATCGTGCCGTCGATGTGGCGAAGCTCGTCATCGACGCGATCGCCGCGCGATGATGTAATCGCCGCCGCGGTGCGTTGGGCTCGAATGATCGGGGCCTTTGGTCTCGTGGGTCACGATGGGGTTGTTTTCCCACCCATTGCTACTACGCTCCGTAGTAAGAGGCTCGGTACGAGGCCTCGGGGCACCGGCTCTTGGGATCGACGATTGTGAGGCGAGCGTGGATGTCGTTGACATTTCCAGGTGGCAGTTCGGGATAACGACCGTCTACCACTTCATCCTGGTGCCGTTGACCATTGGTTTGGCGCCTCTGATCGCGGTGATGCAGACCGTCTGGCACCGCACCGGGAACGAGCAGTGGCTACGCGCCACCAAGTTTTTCTCCAAGCTCTTCCTCATCAACTTCGCGCTCGGCGTCGCGACCGGCATCGTGCAGGAGTTCCAGTTCGGTATGAACTGGAGCGAGTACAGCCGCTATGTCGCCGACGTGTTCGGCGCTCCGCTCGCGATGGAAGGTCTCGTCGCGTTCTTCCTCGAGTCGACGTTCATCGGACTCTGGATCTTCGGGTGGGGTCGGCTCCCGCGTCGTGTGCATCTCGCGTGCATCTGGCTGGTCGCCATCGGCGTCAATGCGTCGGCGTACTTCATCATCGCCGCGAACTCGTTCATGCAGCACCCGGTCGGCGTGGCCTGGGACGAGGCGCGCGAACGCCCGCGGATGAACAACTTCCTGGCCGTCATCACCAACAACACGACACTCGTGGCGTTCCCGCACGTGATCGCGGGCGCATTCCTCACGGCGTCGACCTTCGTCGCGGTGATCGGCCTGTGGTGGATGGCGCGCAACGGCTACCGCGCCCGCAAGCTCGAAGAGGCGTCGGCGTCCGGCGACGACTCGCAGGTGCCGACCACCACGTCGCCCAGCCAGATCGATGCGACGCCGGAAAGGCTGCGCCGCGACAACGCCACGCTGTGGCGACCGGTCACCATTCTCGGCCTATGGGTGATTCTCGCGTCCGGCATCGGGCTGTTCATCACCGGCGATCAGCAGGCCAGGCTGATGTTCCAACAGCAACCGATGAAGATGGCGGCGGCCGAATCGCTGTGCGAGACCGAGACCGGTGCGAGCTTCTCGGTGCTGAGCATCGGCCGTCAGAACAACTGCGACAACATCGAACACGTCATCGCGATCCCCAACATGCTGTCGTTCCTGTCCGACCACAGCTTCGACAGCACCGTGCAGGGCGTCAACGAGCTGCAGGCCCAGTACCAGCAGGCGTTGAACATGCCGAACCAGAACTTCGCGCCCAACTTGTTCATCACCTACTGGGGCTTCCGCGCCATGATCACCTGGGCGCTCGGCTCGGTGATCGTCGCTATCGGCGGGCTCTGGTATCTGCGACGAGGACGAAGCGTGGTGCCGCGCAAGGTCGGCACGGTGATGCTGTGGATGCTGCCGACGCCGTTCCTGGCCAACGCGTCCGGCTGGATCTTCACCGAGATGGGCCGTCAGCCGTGGGTCGTCGTTCCCAACTGGGCCGATCCCGACGGTGACCCGCTCCGTATTCACATGTTGGTGCAGGACGGGGTCTCCAACCACACGTCGCCGATCGTGCTGACCTCGTTGATCGGCTTCACCCTGCTGTACGGCGCGCTCGGCGTCGTCTGGTTCTACCTGCAGAGACGCTATGTGATCGACGGTCCAAACGAGAAGGACGCGATCGCCCCCGACGTCGGAGCCGACTCGGACTCCGACTCCGACAAACCGCTGTCGTTCGCGTATTAGAGGAGTGCACCGATGAGTCTGGAGACATTCTGGTTCGCGCTCGTCGCGGTCCTGTTCGTCATGTATTTCGTCCTGGAGGGCTTCGACTTCGGCGTCGGCATGCTGCTCCCGTTCCTCGGTCGCCGCAGCGAGCCCGACGGTGACAAGCGTCGTCGAGTGCTGCTCTCGGCGATCGGTCCGGTCTGGGACGGCAACGAGGTGTGGCTGATCACCGGCGGAGGCGCGTTGTTCGCCGCGTTCGGCGGTTGGTACGCGACCATGTTCTCGGCGTTCTATCTGCCGCTGTTCTTGATCTTGATCGGGTTGATCGTCCGCGTCGTCTCCATCGAGTGGCGCGGCAAGATCAACGACCGCAAATGGCGCGCATGGTGCGACGTCGGAATCGGACTGGGGTCGTGGCTGCCGGCCGTCCTGTGGGGGGTGGCGTTCGCGAACGTGGTCCGCGGCATCCCGATCGGCGCGGACGCCCAGTACACCGGTGGCTTCTTCAACCTGTTGAACCCGTACGCGCTCCTCGGGGGTCTGACGACCGTCCTCGTGTTCATCACCCACGGCGCGGTGTTCCTCGCGTTGAAGACGACGGGCGACCTCCGCGAGGAGGCGCAGACCCTCGCATGGCGTCTGGCGATTCCGAGTGCCGTCGTCGCCGCAGCATTCCTGCTGTGGACCCAGCTCGAATACGGCAAGGACTGGACGTGGGTGATCGTCGGGATCGCCGCGGTCGCAGCGGTCGTGATGGTCATCGGCGCGTACCTGCGCCGAGAGGGACTCTCGTTCGGTGCGACGTGCGTCGCCATCGCAGGCACGGTCGGGCTGCTGTTCTGCGTGCTGTTCCCGAACGTGCTGCCGTCGACTACCGACGCCGCGTACAACCTGACCGTCGGCAACACGTCGTCGAGCCATTACACGCTCGTGGTGATGACCTGGGCCGCCGCGATCATGACCCCCGTCGTGCTCGCCTACCAGGGGTGGACGTACTGGGTGTTCCGTCAGCGTCTGTCGGTCGGCCGGATCCCCGAGCACGGCGGCCTGCCGTTGCGCGAGGAGGCGCCGGATGCCGGACGAAGCTAGGACACCGCCCTTCGATCCGCGACTTTTGCGGTACTCGGGCTCCGCGCGCCGCTACAGCGTCGCCCTCGCAGCGTTCTCCGTCGGAACCGTCGTCGCGGTGATCGCGGGCGCCGTCGGTCTGGCCGGGCTCCTCGGTGAGCTCGTCACCGAGCCGTCGGCGCGGAGCTTCGGTGCTCAGGGCGTGCACTTGTCGGTAATCGCGGCAGCGTTCACGGTGCGCGCAGCCGTGTCGTATCTGCAGGAGCGCTACGCGCACCGGGCCGCGCTGTCGACGATCGCCGAACTGCGAGCGAGCGCCGTCGACGCCCTGACCGACGCGACCCGGACGTCGCCGCATCGTCTCGCGGCCGAACGGGATCGCTCGTCGACCGTCCTGCTGCGGGGACTCGACGCTCTCGTCGACTACCTCGCCGACTATCTGCCCGCCCTGATGTCGACGGTGATCATCACCCCGCTGGTGATCGTCGTCATCGCCTGGGCCGACTGGCCGTCGGCGCTGATCATCGTGTTCACCCTCCCGCTGATCCCACTGTTCATGGTGTTGATCGGGCTGCTCACCCGCGACCGGACACGCCGCAAACTCGACGCGATGAGCAACCAGAGTTCGCAGCTGCTGGATCTGCTGACCGGACTGCCTACGCTTCGCGCTATCGGCCGTTCTATCGGGCCCACCCGGCGCGTCGACGAACTCGGCCGCGAATTCGGTCGGACGACCATGTCGTCGCTGCGGATCGCGTTCTTGTCCGGAGCGGTACTCGAGATGCTTGCCACGTTGAGCGTTGCGCTGGTCGCGGTCGGGATCGGTCTGCGCCTGGTCTTCGGTGACATGAGCCTGTACGCGGGCGTGCTCGCGCTCGTCCTCGCTCCGGAGGCGTACGCGCCGCTGCGGCGGATCGGCTCGACGTTCCACACCGCACAGGACGGGATCCTTGCTGCGCGCGATGTGCTCGACGTCTGCGCGCGCACCGGCGAGCCGGTGGGGACCCGAACGCTCGACGTGGCGGGCCGCGCCGTCGACGTCGACGACGTCGGGGTCCGCACCCGTGACGGCTGGACGCCCCGCGGAGTCAGCGGCAAGTGTGCGCCCGGCCGGGTCACGGTGGTCTGCGGCTCAAATGGTTCGGGCAAATCGACGCTGCTGTCGGCGATCCTGGGACTCGAGACGCCCGACGAGGGCGCCATCCGCATCGGTGGGGTCGACGTGCGCGAACTCGCGCCCGACGCATTCCACGCCCAGGTGGCGTGGCTGCCGCAGCACCCGGTGATCGTGACGGGGACCGTCGAGGAGAATCTGGCGGTCTTCGGCAGGCTGGACGCTGACGCCGTGGACCGTGCCGGTGCCGCGGTCGGCTTCGACGACGTCCTCGCAGACCTGCCGGACGGGACCGCGACGATGCTCGGCTCCGACGGGTCGGGACTCTCGGCCGGCCAGCGGCAACGACTGGCGCTCGTCCGAGTCCTCGCGTCCGACGCCTCGCTCCTGCTCTTGGACGAACCGACTGCCCACCTCGACGACGACACCGCGGGCCGGGTGTTGGACGCGATCGCCGCGCGCGCCGCCGCGGGCGCCACCGTCGTACTCGTCTCGCATCGGGCTGCCGCGCGCTCGATCGCCGACACCGTCGTAGCCGCGGTGCCGGAGGCTGCCGATGTTCGGTGACGATCCGCTGCTGCGCGCGCTCGACTTCGCCGGAATGCGTCGGCGCACGCCGCTCGCCGCGATCGCACTCGGTGCGGGCGGCGCCTTGTCGGCGCTCAGCCTCGCCGCGTTGTCGGCATGGCTCATCACGCGGGCCTGGCAGATGCCGCCGGTCCTGTACCTGTCCGTCGCGGTGACCGCCGTCCGCGCTCTCGGCATCTCCCGGGCCGTGTTCCGGTATCTCGAGCGCCTCGCCACCCACGACGTCGCGCTGCGCGCGATGGCGACCGCCCGGGCACGGCTCTACCGAGTGCTCGCAGGCGGCGACCCGGCGGTGATCGCCCGATCCGATCGGTCCGCATTGTTGGCCCGTACCGCCGAGGACGTCGACGAGATCGGCGATGCGGTGGTCCGCGGCCTGGTGCCGATGGCCGTCGGTGCTGTCACCTCGCTCGCCGCCGTCGCGATCATGGCCGCCGTCTCTCCGGTGTCTGCCATGGTCCTCGCGGTGGCCCTGGTGATCAGCGGAGTGCTCGCACCGTTGGCGGGGGCACGCGCGTCGTCGCGGATCGTCGCCGACGGCGCGCAGGCCCGCGAACAGGTCGGTGCGGGCGTCACGGGATTGCTGTGGCACGCAGGAGAACTCACTGTCGCGCGGCGTCGCGATCGAGCGTTGACGCAGCTGCGTGACGCGGACGAACGCCACGCGCGCGCCGTCGACGCAGCTGCCGCGAGGCAGGCCGGCGCGGCATCGATGACGCCGATCGCGATGCTCGTCAGCGTCGTCGCGGCGGCCGTGATCGCCGTCGACCTTGCCTCCCGTCTGCCCGGATCGTTGATGGACGCGTCGTCGTCCGACGGAGTCGTCACGCCGATGCTGCTCGGAGTCCTCGTCCTGATGCCGTTGTCCTCATTCGAAGCGACCGGACCGCTGACCGACGCGGCGATCGCATGGGAGTCCGGACGGCAGAGCGCGGCGCGCGTGATGGCGTTGGTGGCCGCCGCCGGACCAGCGGTCGTCACCGCCGACCCCGAGTTCGATCCGCGACCGGCGACCCTGATCGCCCGCAGTCTGCAATGGGGACGCGAGCGAGCACTCGGCCCGGACAGCGGCATCGATCTGCGGCTGCGACCCGGCGACCGGCTTCTCGTCACAGGACGCAGCGGAGCGGGAAAATCAACGTTGGGGATGACGCTCACGGGGCTGCTCACTCCGCTTGGCGGATCGGTGGCGAGCGAGCCTGCGGACCTCGACCGTTCGGCGGCATACTTCGCCGAAGAGGCGCATCTGTTCTCCACGTCCGTCCGGGAGAACATGCGGGTGGCTCGCGGCGACGTGACCGATGGTGAGATCGTCGACGCGTTGACGGACGTCGGGCTCGACGGCTGGCTCGCATCGCTCCCCGAAGGTCTCGATACCGAGTTGGCCGGTGCCGCATCGGTCAGCGGCGGTCAGCGTCGCCGGCTCCTCGTGGCGCGTGCCCTGGTGCACGCGGCACGCATCGTTGTTCTCGACGAGCCCACCGAGCATCTCGATCTGGCCGATGCGCCCGCGATGTTGCGTCGAATCTGCGACCGGACCGATCTTTTCGGTCCAGAACGCATCGTGGTGGTAATCACGCATCAGCCGACCGTCGTCCACGGCGTTCCGATCATCGAAATCAGCTGACCAGCGAAATCGACTTATAAGGTTATTTATCCTTGCCTTCTTTCAGGTAGGAAAGCCTAATGTAAATACTCGCGTAAAGCGCTATGACCTGCAGATAAGGTATGCCGTACCTGGCTGGACGGATTCAATTTCGTGGCTATTCTGGATCATGTCCGAAAGAATTCGAGGGCTCCTGAATTCTCTCTCTGAACGTAAGGAAAACGCCATGAAGATGAGCGAACAACTCGAAGTTGAATTCATCAAGCAGATCACTCGCGAGTACGAGTCGTCGTTCCTGTACCGCCAGCTGGCGATCGAGATGGACGTGCGTGACCTTCCCGGCATGGCGTCGTGGCTGCGCGCACAGTCGGCGGAAGAGCTGACCCACGCCGACCGGCTCATCGACCACCTCACCGATCGCGACAACCATCCGGTGATCGGCGACATCACCATCCCGTCGGTCAAGGTCGAGAAGATCCAGGATGTCTTCGAGATCGCGCTCGAAGCCGAGCGCAACGTCTCTGAGGGGATCCGCACGCTGTACCGCCAGGCGGAGGACGAGCGTGACCTCGACTCCCGCCCGGTGATCGACTGGTTCATCTCCGAGCAGGTCGAGGAAGAGTCCACCGTCTCTGAGATTCTCGGCCGACTCCGCATGGTCGACGGCGACGGCTCCGGTGTCCTCCGCATCGACGCCGAGCTGGCATCGACCGGCGCGTAAGCGCGACCATCCCCAAGAACCAACACCGCTCAGCACCGGCACCTGTCTATCGACCGGTGCCGGTGCTGAGCGGTGTTGGTTGCGTTGCGAGTCAGTGGTGGTTGTCCGCCGAGGCGACTATCCGATGACGCGGCGCAGTTTCGCGGACAGCCGCGGCGTGAGTTCGCCGTCGGCGTCGACGCGTTCTTCGACGTAGGCGAGGTCGCCGTCGGGGACCAGCCCATACAAGCGCTTCGCGCCTCCGGTGTGGACGCCGGTCTCGGTGCGCAGCGTGACGTCGGTGGTCAGGTTCCAGGACGTCTGGTTGAGTGGTCGGCCGTAGAACAGTTCGATCACGCCCTCGGCGTGGGTGAGGAGTAACTCGATGTCGTCGTCCTCGCTGATCCGCCAGAAGCCGGATTCGCGGAGGTCGGGGCCCAGGTAGGCGCCGTCTTCATCGGTCTTCCACGAGCGCGACTGCCAGATGAGGTAGTCGCCGCCGTCATGGCTGACGACGATCTGCTGGCCGAACTGGTAATCGTCGCCGGTGATCGGGTCGTGGCCTTCGCCCTCGCCTTCCCAGACGCCGACCATCGGAAGCAGTGCGAGCAACGAGGGGCTCAGGTCGGGGCCTTCGCGTAGATTCGCGGTGTCGACCGGGAGGGGGAGATCGCCGATCGCGGGCACGTTTCTACCGGCGGTCTCTTGAGCGCGAAGCTCGGCGTCGGAGATCGCCTCGTTGCCCGAACGAGTCATGATTCGTCGTTGACCAGGCGGTAAACGGTGTACAGCGCGAACCACACGATGAGCACGGACGCGAGACCAAGCAGGATTTCGAAGAAAAGGACCACGGAGCAGATTCTACCGCGCACCCATCGGTCCGTTCGACGGTGGTCGGCGACTGCCGGATATGTCACACCGCCGGATACGACGATGCCCCCGGTCCGACGGGGCGGACCGAGGGCATCGAGATCCCACGATTACTTCGAGACGGCGACTACTTCGAGACGGCGACGTCCTGGTTGTAGACGCCGGGACCCTCGGGCGAGACGGTAACGTCGCCGTTGCCCTGTGAGCTCAGCGCACGGAGCGTCCAACTCCCGGGGGCGGCGAAGAACCGGAAGTCGCCGGTGGCCGACGCGACGACCTCGGCGGTGAACTCGCCGGTGCCGTCGAGCAGGCGTACGAAAGCTCCCGCGACCGGGTTGCCGGAGCCGTCGACGACCTGGCCGGTCAGGACGGTCTCCTTCTCGACGTCAACGCCTGCAGGCAGAGACTGGCCCTGCTTGGGTGCTGCACACATGTGGAAAATCCTCTCAGTGAAAGTCGGGGCTGTCAGCGCTCGACGGGCGCGCCGACGAGCGAGCCGTACTCGACCCAGCTGCCGTCGTAGTTCTTGACGTTCTTCTTGCCGAGCAGCTCCTGCAGGACGAACCAGGTGTGGCTCGAACGCTCGCCGATCCGGCAGTACGCGATGGTCTCCTTCTCATCGTCGAAGCCCTTGTCCGCGTACAACGCGGCGAGGTCATCGTCGGACTTGAAGGTGCCGTCCTCGTTCGCGGTCGACGACCACGGGATGTTGATGGCGCCTGGGACATGACCGCGCTGCTGTGCCTGCTCCTGCGGGAGGTGGGCCGGTGCGGCGATCTTGCCGGAGAACTCGTCGGGGCTGCGGACGTCGACGAGGTTCTTGGAACCGATCGAGTCGATGACCTCGTCGCGGAATGCGCGGATCGAGTTGTCGGCAGCCTGTGCGACGTAGTTCGTGGCTTCGCGGGCGACGGTGTCGCTGCTCAGCTCGCGACCGTCGAGCTCCCACTTCTTGCGGCCGCCGTCGAGCAGACGGACGTCCTTGTGGCCGTAGATCTTGAAGTACCAGTACGCGTAGGCGGCGAACCAGTTGTTGTTTCCGCCGTAGAGGACGACGGTGTCGTCGTTGGAGACGCCGCGTTCGCTCAGCAGCTTGGAGAAGCCCTCGGCGTCGAGGAAGTCGCGACGGAGGCCGTCCTGCAGGTCCTCGCGCCAGTCCAGGCGGATGGCGCCAGGGATGTGGTTCAGGTCGTAGATCGACGTGTCCTCGTCGACCTCGATGAAGACGACCTTGTCTGTGTTCAGGTTCTGCTCAGCCCAATCGGCGCTGACCAGGACATCGGGGCGTGCCATGTGTGTTTCCTTTCGAAGCGATAACGAGCGCTGTCACCCTTGGGCGTGACGCAGTCCGGGTGGAGACGTCGAGATTACAACGAAACGGGTCGGCGTCCCCGATCCTAGACCGCGCAGTAATCGATGGGCTTGACAATTCGCTGATCGCTGTTCCCGGCGACGACGAGATCACTTCCCCTGCTCAGAGCCTTGCTCGGGACAGTGTTCCACGCCATCGGGAGCGGCGGGAGGACGCTCGAGAAGCGCTTGAGAACGTGTGCGCGAAATTCTGGCGGGACGTCTGCGGAGTAGTGGTCCTCGGGGCCGTCGTACAGGTCGGTGGCTTCGACGTGGACGAGACCGTCGACGACGAATACGCGCGCGCTGACGCTGATCTTCACTTTCGGCGCGGTATAGCCGGACGCCGACGGCGGGAGGCCGTGCTCGTATTCGGGCGAGTCCGGATACGGGACTGTGCCGCTGAGCATGATTCCGTCGGTGCGCTCAAGGAGCCCGTCGCCCGGACCGCCGCCGCCTGCTTTGCCTTCTGGAGCCGGAGTGTTGATGTAGAGATCGGTGATCCCCATGACTCGTCCGAGGTTCACCGAGTCGATGCGCGTCTCGGCAGTGATCGCTCCCGTGTGGATCGGGGTCGTCGCGTCGAACTTCCACACATCGCCGGTCGTGACGTCGCCGAGGCGGGCGTCGACCGTTGCCGTGCAGGCGCCGCGGTCGCCGCACCCGGTGATCGTGACGCCACGCGCGCTGATCGCCATCGACGGGAACCGGCCGTCACTCGCCCGCGTGAGAAACCCGAAGCCACCGAGGGTCACTTCGGGCTCGAAGTCCACGAGCGCCGATTCTTCGACGGCCGCCGCCACTCGGTGCTCGGCGCGCGATGCCGCGAGGGTGTCTGCCAAAAAGCCGATGACCAGTACGATCACGACCACCACGGCGGTGATGGCAGCGATCTGCGCAGCGCGGCGGGAGGGCCGGATTCGGGAAGACGGGGGCATCGGGTCTATTCTGACATCAGATCTTCACGAGCTGCGACCAGCGTCGATCGACAGTTCAGCCAAGAGGCCACGACGAGAGCGGAGTGGTGAGTGGACCTGTTGCTGTTGACGTCGGAGTCTTCGCCGGACTCTGTACTGGAATCCCTGACGCTGTTGCCCCACGATGTGACATTGGCTCTGGCCGACACGTCGTCACTGGTGAGCGCCTCCGAGGCGGACCTCGTCCTGGTGGACGCCCGCTCCGACCTCGCGAGCGCCCGCACGCTATGCCGTCTGCTCGAATCGACCGGGTCCCGCGTGGTCGCGGTGGTCGGTGAAGGATCGCTGGTCGCGGTCAACTCGGACTGGGGGATCGACGACTTCCTTCTCCCTGGAACCGGGCCGGCCGAGCTCGACGCCCGACTCCGACTGACGTCGTCTCGCGGGACCTCGCCGGAGCCCGAACTGACCGACAAGGTGACGTTGGGTGAACTGGTCATCGACGAGAGCACCTATACCGCCAGGCTGCGTGGCAAGCCGATCGACCTGACGTACAAGGAGTTCGAGCTCCTCAAGTATCTCGCGCAGAACCCGGGCCGCGTCTTCACTCGTGCCCAACTGCTGCACGAGGTGTGGGGCTACGACTTCTTCGGCGGGACGCGCACGGTCGACGTCCACGTCCGACGGCTCCGCGCCAAGCTCGGTTCGGATCACGAGTCGCTGATCGGCACGGTCCGGAACGTCGGTTACAAGGCCGTGAAACCCTCCGTCGGACGAGCGGCCGACGAATCCGGTGCCGGCGAGCCCGACTGAGATCTCGACTCCGCTCGATCAGCAGTGGGACGACTACCCTCGGAACTCATGAGCAACTCCTTCCCGAGCAGAATCGTGCGCGGTGCACTGACCGCGGCAGACGTCGACTACGCACTGACCGTGCTCGACGCGGCTGAGCGAGCCGACGGCATCGAGGCGCTCAGCGAGCAGCATCGTCTGGCGGTCCGCAACGGCGGAGCACTGCACATCGTCACCGAGCACGGGTATGGGAACGTGCTCGACGCCCGCGACGGGGAGGCTCCGATGGCGGAGGCCGTCGTCCACCCCGATCGCCGGGGAACGGGCGAGGGGCGGGCGCTCGTCGGAGCGGTGCTCCACGCGGCGGCCGAGCTCGGCGACCGCCCGCAGATCTGGGCGCACGGCGATCTGCCCGCTGCGCAGCGAGTCGCGGACGTGCTGGGGCTCGAACGCCATCGCGAACTGCTGCAACTGCGGCGCCCGCTGTCCGAGCCGCTGCCCGCCTTGCCGCAACGCGACGACCTCGTCGTCCGCACGTACCGTCCCGGCGACGACGAGGAGATCCTTCGCGTCAACAATGCGGCCTTCGACTGGCATCCCGAACAGGGCGGCTGGACGCAGCACGACGTCGATGAGCGAACCGGGGCCGCCTGGTTCGATCCGGAAGGCGTGTTCCTCGCGTTCGACGCCGCCGATCCCCACACGCTCCTGGGCTTCCACTGGACCAAGGTCGACAAGCCCGACCTCGGTGAGGTGTACATCGTCGGCGTCGATCCGACCGCGCAGGGCCGCGGTCTCGGCAAGTATCTGACCCTGGCCGGGCTGCACTACCTGGCCGAGCGGGGTCTGGGCGGAGTGGAACTGTACGTCGAAGGCGATAACACGTCCGCGCTGCATACGTACGACGGTCTCGGTTTCACGAGGTACCGCGCCGACATCACATACCGAACGGCGTGACGTCGCAACAGGCGATTCGTCCGTAAGACACCTTCTGTTCGTCTACTCGACCCGATTGTTTCTCACCCGGCCACCGACGCGTCGCCTCCCCCTAACCGCGCCTGGATAGGTTCGCTTCGAATCCCCCGAAGCAGACCGAAAGGCCATCGACCCCATGAGCGTCAATCCCAAGCTCGTTCGCAGCGCCGGTGCCGCCGCTGCCACCGCAGTGGCAGCCACCCTCGTCCTGTCCGCATGCAGCAGCTCCTCCGACGAGGGCTCCATCACCGGTGAGGGCTCGACCGCCCAGCAGAAGGCGATGGAACTGTTCTCCGACGTCCTCACCGATGACGGCAGCGTCAACCTCGACTACACCGGTTCCGGTTCCGGCGATGGCATCAAGAAGTTCATCGCGGGCGACGTCGACTTCGCCGGCTCTGACTCGCCGCTCAAGGACGACGAGATCACCAAGGCCAAGGAGCGTTGCGGAGGCAACGACGCGTGGCATATCCCGCTGGTCGCCGGCCCCGTTGCTGTCGCCTACAACCTCGACGGTGTCGACAAGCTCACGCTCGACGCGTCGACCCTCGCGAAGATCTTCGACTCGAAGATCACCGAGTGGAACGATCCGGCGATCGCGGCCCTCAACCCGGGCGTCGACCTCCCGTCGACCAAGATCATCCCGGTCCACCGTAGCGACAGCTCGGGTACCACCGACAACTTCACCAAGTACCTCAACGCCGCGGCGCCGAAGGACTGGCCGTACGAGCACAGCAAGGAGTGGACGGGCCACGGCGGTTCGGCTGCAGCGAAGTCGACCGGCGTCGGTGACACCGTGAAGAAGACG
The DNA here is from genome assembly GCF_052106715.1 of Gordonia sp. (in: high G+C Gram-positive bacteria). Taxonomy (NCBI): domain Bacteria; kingdom Bacillati; phylum Actinomycetota; class Actinomycetes; order Mycobacteriales; family Gordoniaceae; genus Gordonia; species Gordonia sp. (in: high G+C Gram-positive bacteria). The sequence continues at coordinate 3,198 of NZ_JBQEDL010000016.1, read as the reverse complement.
TCGGGCTCGATCGCTTACGTCGAGTGGGGCTTTGCAACCGAGAACAACCTCGGTGTCTCCCAGATAGACTTCGGTGCAGGCCCCACCGCGCTGACCGCAGAGACCGCAGGCAAGGCCCTCGATACGGCCAAGTTCGTCACGCCGGGCAGCAAGGACCTCGTCGTCGACACCGACGCGCTGTACAAGATGAAGGAGCCGGGCGCCTACCCGCTGGTTCTGACCACCTATGAGATCGTGTGCTCCACCGGCTACGACGACGACCAGGTGTCCGAGAGCCTGAAGTCGGCGTTCACCACCATCCTTGACAAGGGTCAGGACGGACTCGCCGAGGCAGGCTATGTGCCGCTGCCGGACGCGTTCAAGCAGACTCTGCGCGGCACGATCGACGCGCTGTGACCAGTCCGGATACGACTGTCGAGAGCTCTGTGAATCCAGAAGCCTCGACGGAGCCCAAGGCGGGGCGAGCTGCGAGTACGCAGCCCGCCCCGCCTTCGGGTCGTCGAGGCTCATCACGTGCGCCGGGTTCGGCGGTGTCGCGGACCGGGGATCGGGTGATGCGCACCCTCGCCACCGGCTCCGGCCTGCTCGTCTCCGTGGTGATCGGTCTGATCGCGGTCTTCTTGCTGATCCAGGCCATTCCAGCGCTTGCCGAGAACACCGCGAACTTCTTCACCTTCCAGGGGCCGTGGGCGACGTCGGGGGACCTCGCCTTCGGTATCCCGCGGCAGTTCTACGCCACAGTCCTGGTCTCGGTGATCGCGTTGATCATCGCGATGCCCGTGTCATTGGGTATCGCGCTTTTCGTCTCCGAGTACGCGCCGAAGCGCCTCGCGGCACCGATCGCCTACACCGTCGACCTGCTCGCCGCGATCCCGTCGATCGTCTACGGCCTGTGGGGCATCCTGGTCCTCGGTCCGGCGATGGTCGGCCCGAACGAATGGCTCGTGAACAATCTCGGGTTCTTGCCGTTCTTCGCCCAGCCGGAGAATGCCGCGAACATGTCGACGGGCGGCACCGTCCTGACCGCGGGCATCGTGCTCGCCGTGATGATCTTGCCGGTGATCACCGCCGTGACGCGTGAAGTGTTCGCGCAGACTCCGCACGGTCACCGTGAGGCCGCGCTCGCACTCGGTGCCAGCCAGTGGGAGGTGATCCGGTTCGCAGTCCTGCCGTTCGGCTTCTCCGGGTACATCTCCGGTTCGATGCTCGGTCTGGGTCGCGCCCTTGGCGAGACGATGGCGCTGATGCTGATCATCTCGACGGCAGGCCCGATCAACTTCAACCTGTTGGAGAGTGGCGAGACTTTCGCGACGATCATCGCCAACAACGCGGCTGAGTTCGACGACCCGCTGAAGACGGGCGCCTACATCTCGGCCGGTCTGGTGCTGTTCGCCCTCACCTTCATCGTCAACGCGGCCGCTCGCGCCGTGATCGCCAGGAAGGCGTGAGCATGGAACTGACAACGATGTCGACCCGTCGCAAGGTGACCGACGGTACCGCCCGTGTCGGCGTATCGCTGGCCGTTCTGCTCGCGATCCTGCCGCTGGGCTGGCTCGTGTGGACGCTCGTCGCCCGCGGAATCGGTCCGGTTCTCGACCCCGACTGGTGGCTGCAGTCCGAACGATACGGTGGAGCCGCCAACGCGATCGTCGGCACGCTGATCCAGACGGCGATCGCCGCCGTCGTCGCCGTGCCCCTCGGGGTGTTCGTCGCGATCTACCTCGTCGAATACGGGTCGCGCAAGAGCGTGTTGACGCGAGTCACGACGTTCATGGTCGACGTGCTGTCGGGTGTGCCGTCGATCGTCGCGGCGCTGTTCGTGTACGCGGTCTGGCGGACCACCCTCGGCCTTCCTCGGTCGGGTCTGGTCGTCGCTCTCGCCCTCGTCTTGTTGATGGTCCCACTGGTGGTCCGCGCCACCGAGGAGATGTTGAAGATCGTCTCGCAGGACCTGCGCGAGGCGGCATACGCGTTGGGCGTGCCCAAGTGGAAGACGATCCTGCGGGTCGTCCTGCCGACCGCGATGTCGGGCATCATAACGGGCATCATGCTGGCCGTCGCCCGAGTGATGGGGGAGTCCGCTCCGGTCCTCATCCTGGTCGGGGCGACACGCGCGATGAACGTCAACCCGTTCGACGGGAACCAGCAGTCACTGCCGCTGATGATGCTGCAGGAGTACAACAAGGGCCCAGGCGGCTACGAGACGGTGTGGGGTGCAGCGTTGACGCTGGTGATCGCGGTCGCGATCGTGTACCTCATCGCCCGATTGATCTCGCAGGTCACCGGCCCCGTAAAGCAAGGACACTGACCATGGCCAAGAGCCTGACCATCCAAGACCTGAACGTCTACTACGGCGCTTTTCACGCAGTCCAAGACGTCTCGCTGAAGATCCGCCCGAAGTCGGTGACCGCGTTCATCGGACCGTCCGGCTGTGGTAAGTCGACGGTGCTGCGGACGTTGAACCGCATGCACGAGGTGACGCCGGGCGCGTACACGACGGGATCGGTGAAGCTCGACGACCTCGACCTGTACGGCAAGAATGTCGACCCGGTCGGTGTGCGCACCACGGTCGGCATGGTGTTCCAGCGCGCCAACCCGTTCCCGACCATGTCCATTCGGGACAATGTGGTCGCCGGCCTCAAACTCGGCGGTGTGCGCGACAAGGCGAAGCTCGACGAGGTGGCCGAGGCGAGCCTGCGGGGCGCCAACCTGTGGAACGAGGTGAAGGACCGTCTCGACAAGCCGGGCGGCGGGCTGTCCGGCGGACAGCAGCAGCGTCTGTGCATCGCGCGCGCCATCGCGGTGTCGCCACAGGTGCTGTTGATGGACGAGCCGTGTTCGGCGCTCGACCCGATATCGACCCTGGCGATCGAGGATCTCATCGCCGAACTCAAGAGCGATTACACGATCGTCATCGTCACCCACAACATGCAGCAGGCTGCGCGCGTCAGCGACCAGACGGCGTTCTTCAACCTGAAGGCGACCGGCAAACCGGGGGAGCTCATCGAGACCGGTGACACCTCCAAGCTGTTCTCCAACCCAGAGTTGAAAGAGACCGAAGACTACATCTCCGGTCGTTTCGGCTAGTCGGGTCTCGACTCCGCTCGACCAGCGGGGCGGTCGGGTCTCGACTCCGCTCGACCAGCGGAGTGGTCGAGCTCCGCTTCCGCTGGTCGAGTTCCGCTTCCGCTGGTCGAG